>NZ_JBNAIZ010000002.1:0-108764 GCF_052047875.1 Candidatus Pelagibacter sp. HIMB1521
TATTTATACTATACTTATTCAAAAATTAGAGAATTTTTTTTTAAGAAGAAAAAAGAAAAGTTTTTTAATTTTATGAACTTTGATGTTTTTTCACATGTAGATATATTGCTTCAACAAAAAAGAGCAATTAATTTTTATAAAAAAAAAATTAAAACTTTTGAAAAATTTAAAAATAAAAAATATCTATTAATTGCGGCACATCATCAACCAGAAGCAACAAGCTATCCTATGGGACAAGAGTGGAATAACCACATAGATATGTGTTTAGAATTGAAAAGAAAAAAATATAAAAATAAACTAATTTATAAAGAACATCCTTTGATATTAAACTTTTTTGATCATAGTACAAAACATTACAGGGTTGGTGTATCAAGATCAGAAGAATATTATAATTCACTACTAAATTTAGGTTGTGATTTTCTGGATCATGAGATTAATAGTTTTTCTCCAGAATTTTTAGAAACTTTCATTCCGGTTACGATATCTGGAACAATAGCCATTGAAAGAAGTTTAATTGGATATAAAACAATCTACTTTGGAAAGCCTTTTTGGGAAGGAATGCCTGGTACAATATCTATTAATAAAATAAGAGATTTTAAAAATATAGATAAATATTTTGGTTATGATGAAAAAATTGAAAAACAAACATTTAAGTTTCTCATTTCTTTATTTAATAAAAAAAGTATAAATAATTATGTTGGGCTTTCTAATCTTCATAATAATAGAGGAAAGCTCAATGAATTTAAATCAACAATAAAAAAAATTATATATTAATGAAAATACTTGAAAAACTTAAATATTTCATCATTAATGTTGATTATCTCATTGCTAAAAGTTTCTTAAATAAGCAATCTAGATTTAAAGATATATTAATTGACAATTATAATTGTCTTATAAAAAAAATATCAAACACACCATTTGAGCCAATTGAAGGTGTTTTAGATACTGAATTAGAAGACTTTAACGAACATGATCTTACAACTCATAGATCTGATTTTTCAAAGTCAATATCATTGAACTATATTCCACTTTCTATAAAATCAATAATTAATAGGCATAAAGATGCTATTCGGAAACATCTGGGTAAAAATTTTTTATATGAGGGCCCCACAATTTACGAAAACTTCAACATTGAAAAAAAATTTTCTAAATATGATATATTTTCAAACATTTGGCACATGGACTCACATGATGGACATAAGATGATAAAAATATTTGTTTTACTCCATGAAACAACTCTAGAAGATGGGCCATTAATTTACTTGAGTCCGTCTAACACAAAGAAAAATTGGGATAAATTAAAAGATAGATGGACCTTTGATAAAAAATTTTTAGACCATAAGTATGATGAAGAAGTAAGTTTTGTTGGAAAAAAAGGTTCTTATTTAATGTTAAATACATCAATATCAAGTCATAGAGCATCAATACCCAAAACATCGAGAAAAATTTTGCTTTTTACCTTATATCCGTCTTGGAGAAAAAAAAAGAATAGAAGTAGTTACAATTATAATTAATTTAAATTATAAATAATTAAATCTTTTTATTTGCCATCACTAAATCAATTACATCAAGCGCATCATACTTTGGCGTCCATCCTAAAATTTTATTTGCTTTTTTATAACTCCCAAAACTACTTTTTGGTTCATAGTTTCTTACTAAAGATCTGTCCACTTTTATATAATTATTATAATTTAAACCTAAATTCGAAAATGCTCTGTCAACTAATTGCTTTACACTGTATAATTTATTAGAACAAAAGCACAAATCTATTGGATCTTTCAATAAAGATTGCTCAAAAACTCCATGCATTATAATTGGAGCGTAGCTCCAATCTCTAGAAACATTTAAATTTCCAATTTTCAAAATTTTATTTTGATTTAAAAAAATATTTTTTGCTTGATTTATAATATGTGGAAATAAAAATTCTTGGGACCTACGAACAGATTCGTGAGGAAATAAAATTGAATTTGCAGCCCAAACTCCTTTTACTTTTCTATGAACTTCAATTAAATTATGTCCTAAAAGTTGAGCAACTCCATACGGATTATAAGGTTTTAATTTGCTACTTTCATTAAAAGGTTGTTTGGATGAATGATCAAATATTTCAGCGCTAGACATATTTAATATTTTTATATTTGGACAGATTTTTTGAGTAGCTACTAAAATATTAGATACTAACACACCTTGACTAGCTATTGTTTCGCTTAATAGCTCCCATGAACGACTAACATATGATTGTCCAGCTAAATTGTATAGGATATTTGGGTTTGTTTGTTTTAAAATTTTTTCTAACGAATTTATACTATAATCTGTTTTAAATATTTTAACTGAATAATTATTATCGAATTTTATTTTAGACTTAGTATGTCGTGATGTTCCATAAACGGTAAAATTTTTGGATAACAAAATTTTTGCTAAGTAAAATCCATCCTGCCCTGATATACCTGTTATTAAAGCAGTATTTTTCTTACCTAGCATTCCAACCACCATCTATAAAAAATTCTGATCCAGTGCAATAAGCTGACTCTTTAGAAATAAGAAAATTTATTAAACCTAATATTTCAGATTTTTTCATCATTCTAGAAGCGGGTAAGTCTTTAATATATTTTTTTTTAAATTCTAAAGGTTGTTTGTTTTCAATACCACCTGGAACAATACAATTAATATTAAACTTGGGCGCATGAACCGCTAAATATTTTGTTAAATTACTTACAGCTGCTTTACTTGCCCCATAAGCGGGGTCTTTGTCATTAGCAACATAAAAAGAAGGTTTGGGAGAACGGTATCCATATATTGATGAAAAATTTATAATTTTTCCTTTAGAATTATTCTTAATAAACTCTCTACAAACAGAAAATAACGCAACCACATTTACATTAAATGTCATTAAAAATTTTTCTAAAGGATAATCTAAATAACTTTTTTTTTCGTTATTTTTTTTTATATGGTCATTTATCACAAAACAATTTATTAGACAGTCAGCTTTTACTTTTTTAAAAACTTTTTTAACTTCTGTTTCGTTAGTTAAATCGTGCCCCAGGATAAGGTCAAGCTCCACAACTTTATATCCTGATTTTTTTTTTAAATCTTTGTAAATTTGTTTACCAATTACTCCACGAGATCCTGTTATTATAATCTTCATTTTAAAACTTTATCAAAACCCATTTTTTTGACTCCTAATGGAACAGAATCTTTTAAATTTTTATCCTTAATTTTTTTAGATAATTCTTTAAAAGTTTGATTTATAGCTAACTTGAATTTTCTAATATGTTTTGGTGAGTGAGAAAAATTAGAGTAAATTCGGTCATTAGAAAGTATACCTTTCTTTAACATACTAATAATAATATAAGTTAAAGCTAATGGCCAGTTTGGAACATTTAATCTATATGATAATAGACTGGGCATACCAGATATAGTGATATCTAATTTTGACTTTAGTGCAGCTTCATAAATAATTTTTTTTAAATCAAGTCCTTTTTTTTTCACTTGTTTTCCAACATTATTTTTTTTCATAAAATTTATTGTTGCAATCGCTGCGGCAGGGCCGGTTCTGTCGCCCCAATAAGTACTACTAACAAATGTTGATGTAAATGACTTCATAATTTTTCTTCTACCAAGGACAGCTGACATTGGAATTCCATTTGAAATTGCTTTTCCAAAAGTAACCATGTCTGGTATCACTTTAGTATTTTTATACATGCCACCTAATGTTTCTCTAAATCCCGAGGTGATTTCGTCAAATATAAGTACTGCACCATATTTCTTTGCAACTGATTTTACTGCTTCTAAATATCCTTTTTTTGGACCATTATCTCTAAAAGGTTCGATAATTACAGCGGCATACCTTTTAGGGTCTTTTTTTAAAATCTTTTCAAGACTTTCAATTTCATTAAATTCAAATGGAGTTGTCAAACCTTTCATTAGGCTTGGAACGCCAGAAGATCCAATACCCGCTAAAAGATGATTATTTAAATTATTCGGGTTTTTTAAATTTGCAGAAATATACCAATCATGCCATCCATGGTAACCACAAATAGCAACCTTGTCTCTACCTGTATATGCTCTAGCAATTCTTATTGCTATACTTAAAATTTCTCCTCCACTTCTAGCATAACGCACCATTTCCATTTTTGGATGAAGATCAACTAATAATTCAGCAAGATCAACTTCTTCCTTATTATTTAAAGTAGATATGCTTCCATTATCAATTGATTTTTGAATTGATTTATTTACTGTTTTATTAGCATAACCAAGTACTGAGGTGCCAGTACCAACCATTGTAAAATCTAAATATTTTTTATTATTTAGATCCGTAACCTCGCAACCTTTTGCTTTTTTATAATATGAAGGCCATAATCCTGGCGCATAAAGCTCAGCTCTTTTTCCAAATAATTGACTTCCACCTGGAATTATTTTTTTTGCGTATTTAAAAAGTTCATAACCTTTTAAATTTTTTTTTTTATGTTTCATTTTTATGTTTAGATTCAATTTTATATTGACTTGAATCAATAGTTTTTAAGTTACTTGCTTCATTTCTATACCAGTTAATTCCATTGTGCATAGAGTTTAATTTAGATAATTCTGGTTTCTTTTTTAATAAATTTAAAATTTCTTCAAAACTAAAATATTCTTTATAATTAAATTCTTTATATACAGCTTTAATAAAAATCAAATCTTCAGGGTAATCTAATGTCCACCTATGTGTCATAAACATATTGCCTCTTTTATTGTTAAAGTTTTTCATCTTAAATTTTGAAGGGTTATCCCAAATATATGGAAAAGTATGCTCTCTCTCATGAGGTTTTGTTGCAAATTTCCATGCCTCTTCCAATATATCAAATCTTGCTCCTTCAACATCTAGTCCATCAGGAAAAGTGGGTGGATGATAATTGCTTACATATTCATATTTATCTGCAATCTTAAGTACTTTAGTTATTATTTCACTATCTGTGAAAGGACAGTCTGATGGTATCTTAAATACATAATCGCTTCCAAAATAAGATGCTGCTTTGTAATGCCTATCAAGTAAATCACTTTCGCTACCTCTGTATATTGGTATAGAAAATTTATTACATATTTTTTCAATTTCGCCATCTTTTTCATTGGTACTTGTAATAACAACAATATTGTCTGCAATTTTACATCTTCTAATTCTGTTTATCGTTCTCACTAAAATGGGAATATTTTGAATATCAAATAAAACTTTTCCTGGCATTCTAGTGCTACTCATACGAGCTTGTATAAATATATCCTTCTGCATATTACTTTGTAATAGAAACTAAATCATAAATTGACTGATGAAATCCAGAAAAATTATTTAAATGGCCTTGCCAAGTTTCAATAACTTTAATCTTATCTTTTTTCATACAACATTCTAAAATTTTATTAATAGTGGGATCTTTTGATATAAAAGATGTGCCCTCACCATCTAAGCCTTCTGCCCCTGAAATATGAATATGATCAGTCAAATCCATCAATCTACTTAAATCTTTGTCTTTATTAAAAAAACCTGCATTACATCCCATTAAAAAATGGGAACTATCAAAACAAACTTGAATGTTATATTTTTCAATATTTTTTATGTCTTTAGCAGAGTTAAAAACTTTAAGTGGAATTGAGCCACCAAAATACCAGGCAATCGGAGGTAGTATTTGAGGTAGTAAAAAGATGTCCTCTTTTTTTAGTCCTGAACATAATTTAGAAATACTTTCATAAAAAATTTCTTTAGTAGAGTTGAAAACACTAAAACTTCCAACTATTGGGCATCTTTTACCAGATATATTTTGAATTTTTTTTACAAATTTTGAAATAGAATTTAAAATTTCATTACTTCTTTCTCCAATTTCATCGTTGTTAAATGGATCTATAAGATGGTTAGGACTAATATAATCTGGAAGATGAACACTATACTGCTCATCACTTGAAAGTTTAATATTGTCAAATCCTTGATCAACCTCATTATAAGACAAATGAAATTCATAACTTCCTATAGAGAAAATATTTTTAATTTTTTCATAGTCATGTAGTCTTACTGGTAAAGAAATCTTAAAATTAGAACAAAAATTTCTCTCCTTTTCATTAATATGTTTAATTTTTTCATAGAAAGATAAACTTAAAGCCTCACCTTTATTAACATCTCTTATGATTGGTTTATTAATATATAAATCAATTTCTTTAACCCCAAAACCAACTGCTGGTGAAGTATAAACTAGATCTTTTTTATTTATAACGCTACCTTCTGTATAATTTGACTGCAAATAAAAACTTCTTCCTAAGTTTTGCTTATTTAGCATTTCACCTTGATTCAGTCTTCTTGGTCCATAACCTTTTTTAGCTAATTCATATTCACGTATCATAGAAACCATATCTTTAAATTCTAAAGCATTAGAACTTGTCGTTTCATCTAATCCCTCTCGATTACCCAAAGTAATATGTCGCTCGACTACATTAGCGCCCAAGGCAACTGCAAAAAGAACAAATCTCCAATCTTGATCATGAGAGGAGTATCCAATTACTTTGCCATAAGTCTCTTTAAAATATTTTAGATAACCAAAATTACAGTTATGTGGAGCTAAGGGATAATTTGAAACACAGTGTAATAAATTGATATTTTCAAACTTTTCAAAACTATCCATAAAAGATTTTATAGACGACTCACTTTGGCAACCAGTTGATACATATATTTTTTTATTTTTTTTTAATAAAAGTTTTAAAAGGTTGTGGTTTGAAAATTCTACTGATGGAATTTTATAAAAATTAAAAATATCGTGATCTTTAAAGTCATCAAAATCTAGTTCTGTAAAAAAACTAATTCCAACATCTAACCTTAATTTTTTTGCAAATATAGATAAATCAAAAATAATCTCTGGAGATAGGAAGTTTTTATCTATTTCAGCTTTAAGCATTGCATCACCAAGTTGTTTTGCACTAGACTCATAAGACTTTTTTAGATTACGATATTGAAACTTTACTGCATTAGCGCCTGCTTTTGAGGCGCTTTCAATTAATGTTTTAGCTACTGATTGACTTCCATCATGATTAATACCAATTTCGGCTATAATATAAGTCATATTTGTGAATTTATTAATTTTAATTAATTAAACAATATTTAAGCTACAGATTTTTTTATGTATTTTCTACCCAAAACACCAAGAAAAATATTAATTTTGACCCTTTATCCATCTTGGAGTAGAAGAAAAAATATAAACATCTATAGTTATTAATGGTTAAGCTAAAAGAAATAAATAATTTAAATATTATTATTCAGGCACGATTTAATTCAAGCAGGTTAAAAGGTAAGATTTTAAAAAAAATTAATAATAAAGAAGTATTATTAATAATGATAGAAAGGCTTAAAAAATTTAGATCAAATATAATAGTAAATATTTCAAAAAAAAATCCTTATAAAATTATTAATTTTTGTAAAACAAATAAAATTAAATATTTTGTTGGTTCTGATAATAATGTTTTAAAAAGATATTATGATTGTGCTACTAAATTTAAAACAAAAATAATTGTAAGAATTCCATCTGATTGTCCTCTTATTGATACCAAAATAGTTGAAAAAGGAATGAAATTATTTTTAAATAAAAAATACTCTTATATTTCAAACATAATAAATCCAAGTTTTATTGATGGTTCAGAACTGTTTTTTTTTAATAAAAAGATAATCTGGAATTTTTAAATCTATTGATAGCTACAAATATTTTAAAAAAAATATTAACATTCGTCAACTTTGTATAGAGTTAATAAATAATATACGAATAAAAATTTTTTTCAGTGCATAAATCAAGCCAATTGAGCTATTAGTACTGGTCAGCTGCACGCATTACTGCGCTTCCACATCCAGCCTATCAACGTGGTGGTCTACCACGGCTCTATAGGAAGAACTAGTTTTGAGGTGAGTTTCCCGCTTAGATGCTTTCAGCAGTTATCTCGTCCATACTTAGCTACCCGGCACTGCAGCTGGCGCTACAACCGGTCCACCAGTGGTATGTTCAACCCGGTCCTCTCGTACTAGGGTCAACTCCTCTCAATTCTTCTACACGCATAGCAGATAGGGACCGAACTGTCTCACGACGTTCTGAACCCAGCTCACGTACCACTTTAATTGGCGAACAGCCAAACCCTTGGGACCTGCTCCAGCCCCAGGATGTGATGAGCCGACATCGAGGTGCCAAACACTGCCGTCGATATGAGCTCTTGGGCAGTATCAGCCTGTTATCCCCGGCGTACCTTTTATCCGTTGAGCGATGGCCCTTCCACTCAGAACCACCGGATCACTATGACCGACTTTCGTCTCTGCTCGACTTGTCAGTCTCACAGTCAGGCAGGCTTATGCCATTGCACTCTACGAACGATTTCTGACCGTTCTGAGCCTACCTTCGCACGCCTCCGTTACTATTTGGGAGGCGACCGCCCCAGTCAAACTACCCACCATACAATGTCTTGATGCCGGATAACGGCAATCAGTTAGATACCAAGAAAAACAAAAGAGGTATTTCACTGGTGACTCCACATAAACTGACGCTTATGCTTCAATGTCTCCCTCCTATACTAAATATGTTTTTCCTAATACCAATGTAAAGTTGCAGTAAAGGTGCACGGGGTCTTTCCGTCTAACTACGCGAACTCCGCATCTTCACGGAGAATTCAATTTCACTGAGTTGATGTTGGAGACAGCGGAGAAATCGTTACGCCATTCATGCAGGTCGGAACTTACCCGACAAGGAATTTCGCTACCTTAGGACCGTTATAGTTACGGCCGCCGTTTACTGGGGCTTCAGAAGTTAGCTTGCACCAACCGCATTAACCTTCCAGCACCGGGCAGGCGTCAGACCCTATACATCCACTTACGTGTTAGCAGAGCCCTGTGTTTTTGATAAACAGTCGCTTCTCCCTGGCTTGTGCCACCCATCTCTAGTTGCCTAAAAACAGGTCTTCCTTATCCCGAAGTTACGGAAGCATTTTGCCGAGTTCCTTCAACATCATTCTCTCAAGCGCCTAAATATACTCTATTAATCCACCTGTGTCGGTTTAGGGTACGGTCTAATGATGGAGCTATTTCTTGGAACCTTTTCGCGGCAAGCTCAATCCATTAAGAACTCACAACTTACAAGATTCGTCACTACCATCTGGTTAAGGAATATTAACCTTATTTCCATCGACTACGGCTTTCGCCCTCGCCTTAGGTGCCGACTAACTCTGCGCGGATTAACCTTGCGCAGAAACCCTTGGATTTTCGGCGAAGAAGTTTTTCACTTCTTTTATCGTTACTTATGTCAGCATTCGCACTTCTGATACCTCCAGGACTCCTCACGGATATCCCTTCACAGGCTTACAGAACGTTCCGCTACCAGTTGTAATTTTCGAAAAAATTACAAATCCACAGATTCGGTATATGATTTTAGCCCCGTTACATCTTCGGCGCAGAAACTCTATTAGACCGGTGAGCTGTTACGCTATCTTTAAAGGATGGCTGCTTCTAAGCCAACCTCCCGGCTGTTAAGGAATTTCCACATCCTTTCACACTTAATCATAATTTGGGGACCTTATCTGGTGGTCTGGGCTCTTTCCCTCTCGACCATGGACCTTAGCACCCACAGTCTGTCTGCTGAAGAACAACATTTAGCATTCGGAGTTTTATTAGGTTTGGTAAGAATCTCTTCCCCCTAGCCCATTTAGTGCTCTACCTCTAAATGTCTATTTATTCAACGCACTACCTAAATAGTTTTCGCGGAAAACCAGCTATCTACGAATTTGGTTGGCCTTTCACCCCTTACCACAAGTCATCCAAAGACTTTTCAACGTCAACTGGTTCGGTCCTCCGGTTGGTGTTACCCAACTTTCAACCTGCTCATGGTAAGCTCATTCGTTTTCGGGTCTAATTCATAAAACTAATCGCCCTATTAAGACTTGCTTTCGCTGCGCCTACACCTAGATGGCTTAAGCTTGCTTTATAAATTAAGTCACTGACCCATTATACAAAAGGTACGCCGTCACTCTAAAAAGAGCTTCGACTGATTGTAGGCATGCGGTTTCAGGTTCTATTTCACTCCCCTAATAGGGGTTCTTTTCACCTTTCCCTCACGGTACTAGTTCACTATCGGTCACTGAAGAGTATTTAGGCTTAGAGGGTGGTCCCCCTATATTCGAGCAGGATTTCACGTGTCCCGCTTTACTCAAGAATTTTGTTAAACATTACTCATACGGGACTATCACCCTCTATGGTTAGCATTTCCAAACTATTCAAATTTTTTTAACAAAACTACTGGCCTAGTCCGCGTTCGCTCGCCACTACTAACGGAATCTCAATTGATTTCTTTTCCTCTGGTTACTTAGATGTTTCAGTTCTCCAGGTTGTCTCTTTAAACCTATGTATTCAGTTTAAAGTACCACATAAAGTGGTGGGTTTCCCCATTCGGAAATTTTCGGATCAAAACTTACATACAGCTCCCCGAAACTTATCGCAGTATATCACGTCCTTCATCGGCTTTCAGTGCCAAGGCATCCACTACACGCCCTTAAACGCTTGATTTATGCACAGAAAAAAATTCTGTGTTGAATCAAATTTTTATTTTGAACATTAGCTAATAACATTACTAATGTTCGGATATAGATATTGATATTAATTATTAATTATTTACAATTTTGTATAACTAAGTGTTTTGGTGGAGGATAGCGGGATCGAACCGCTGACCTCCTGAATGCAAATCAGGCGCTCTCCCAGCTGAGCTAATCCCCCATGATCTTAAATTGGTGGGCCGAGAAAGACTCGAACTTTCGACCCCACCCTTATCAAGGGTGTGCTCTAACCAACTGAGCTACCGGCCCCTATGCAAAGAGAAACACTACTTTAAGAAGAGAAATGAGGACGGTCAACATTACCTGTATATTATTTAGAATGAAATTTTACTTTCATTCATCCTTAGAAAGGAGGTAATCCAGCCGCAGGTTCCCCTACGGCTACCTTGTTACGACTTCACCCCAGTCGCTGACTATACCGTGGTCAAGGGTTTTAAACCTTGCCTTAAGGTAGAACCAACTCCCATGGTGTGACGGGCGGTGTGTACAAGACCCGGGAACGCATTCACCGTGGCACGCTGATCCACGATTACTAGTAATTCCAGCTTCATGCACTCGAGTTGCAGAGTGCAATCCGAACTGAGGTATCTTTTAAGGATTTGCTTGACCTCGCAGTCTTGCTTCCTGTTGTAGATACCATTGTAGCACGTGTGTAGCCCAACACGTAAGGGCCATGAGGACTTGACGTCATCCCCACCTTCCTCCAGCTTATCACTGGCAGTTCTTTCAGAGTGCCCAACTAAATGATGGCAACTAAAAGTGAGGGTTGCGCTCGTTGCGGGACTTAACCCAACATCTCACGACACGAGCTGACGACAGCCATGCAGCACCTGTGTTTCGTCCGGCCGAACCGAAAACTCTAATCTCTTAGAGTCGCGACGAACATGTCAAGTGTTGGTAAGGTTCTGCGCGTATCTTCGAATTAAACCACATGCTCCACTACTTGTGCGGGTCCCCGTCAATTCATTTGAGTTTTAACCTTGCGGTCGTACTCCCCAGGCGGTGTGTTTATCGCTTTCGCTGCGACACTGAAAATAAATTTCCAACGTCTAACACACATCGTTTACGGCATGGACTACGAGGGTATCTAATCCTCTTCGCTACCCATGCTTTCGTTCCTCAGTGTCAGTAATGATCCAGAAAGCTGCCTTCGCAATTGGTATTCTTTCTAATATCTACGAATTTCACCTCTACACTAGAAATTCTGCTTTCCTCTATCATACTCTAGCTGAAAAGTTTTAATGGCAGTTCCAGAGTTAAGCTCTGGGATTTCACCACTAACTTTTTCAACCACCTACGAACTCTTTAAGCCCAGTAATTCCGAACTACGCTAGGTCCCTTCGTATTACCGCGGCTGCTGGCACGAAGTTAGCCGGACCTTCTTATTCGGGTACAGTCATTTTCTTCCCCGACGAAAGAGCTTTACAACCCAAAGGCCTTCTTCACTCACGCGGCATCGCTGCATCAGAGTTTCCTCCATTGTGCAAGATTCCCCACTGCTGCCTCCCGTAGGAGTTTGGGCCGTGTCTCAGTCCCAATGTGGCTGATCATCCTCTCAAATCAGCTATTGATCACAGTCTTGGTAGGCCGTTACCCCACCAACAAACTAATCAAGTGCAGGCTCATCCAATGGTGCATAAAGCTTTCTCCGTAAAGACTTATCCGGTATTAGCACAAGTTTCCTCGTGTTATTCCAGGCCAAAGGGTAGATACCTACATGTTACTCACCCGTCTGCCACTAAGTATTGCTACTTCGTTCGACTTGCATGTGTTAGGCGTGCCGCCAGCGTACGTTCTGAGCCATGATCAAACTCTCAAGTTTAAAAACGGCGCACACTAGCTTCCATATAAATTCTAAGAATAAAATTTATATGTGATTGAAGTGTGTACGACAAATTTTTGGTAACCTTAACCGTCCACACTTCTCTTCTTAAATTTTAACTTTTAAAATAGCTAATTGAGCAAAAAAGGCTCAATAATCCTCACTAATTTATTGTGTTAACAATAATTTTATTGAGAAAGTTCAGTGCTTATAGGCTAAAAATAATGGAAATCAAGCATTTATGAATAAATTTTTATATAAAAACACCGCATTTTAAGGGCTTTTTTTTGATTTTTAACACTCTCTAAACTAATAATTGTGTTCACTTAAATATAAAATGTTTAAAATTCTATTAATTAAAATTAAAAAAAATTTTGAAATTTTTAGCTTAGTTTTATTAATTCTTTTTACCGCAATCTCCACAAGTTATTTTAATTCAATAAAAAAAGAAAGTTTAGAAATCCACAATAATTTTGTTGATAACATTTACTTTCAAAAAACGCTTACACACATAGTTGAAAACCTTGAACCAAAATACAAAAAAATAAAACATAAAATAAAATCTGGTGAAACATTTGATAAAATATTAGAGAATTATCAAATTCAAAAGAAAGAAATATCAATAATAAAAAATGCTTTAAAAAAAAAAGTTAACCTAAATAAATTAAATACTAAACAAATTATTGAGTTCAACTTAGATAAAACAAATAATCAAATTAATGAATTTACTTTTCAAATTTCAAACAAACAAAAAATATTTCTAATTAGAGATTATTCCAAAAACATTTTTAATGATGAAATTATATCAATTAAATTAAATAAGAAAATAGTTTACAAAGAAAACTTAATTTTACAAAGTCTTTATAAAGCCGCAACAGATGAAAAAATACCAGCAAATATAATAATCGAATTTGCTAGGATATATGGTTTTCAGGTAGATTTTCAAAGAGATATAAGAAAACAAGATAAGTTTCAAATAATGTATGAAATTTTCCTCAATGACAAAAATGAAATCATTGAAACGGGAGAAATACTTTTTGCTAATTTAAAATTAAGTGGTCAAGATAATGGACTTTATTATTTTGATAAAGAAGGAAGCGAAGGACATTATGATAAAAATGGTAAGAGTATTAAAAAAGCTTTAATGAAAACTCCAATTAATGGAGCAAGACTTTCATCTCCTTTTGGTATGAGAAAACATCCTATAGATGGATACAATAAAATGCATAGAGGTACCGATTTTGCTGCACCAACAGGAACACCTATAATGGCATCTGGTGATGGTGTTGTAAAAAAAGCTGGATGGTGTGGAGGCGGTGGAAATTGTGTAAAAATAAGACATAATTCAACCTATCAAACAATTTATGCTCACATGTCAAAGTTTGCTCGTGGCATTAAAGCAGGGGTAAGAGTAAAACAAGGTCAAACAATAGGTTATGTTGGTTCTACCGGTAAGTCTACTGGACCTCACTTACATTACGAAGTGATTGTAAACGGAAAAAAAGTTAATTCTCAAAAACTAAAACTTCCTTCTGGTAAAATTTTGAAAGGTAAGGAAAGAAAATTATTTGAAACAAATAAAATTAAACTAGATGTTCTTAAATCAGAAAAAATTATAGGTTTAAATTAATTAGTCTCTGCTGGTGCTTCAGCTTGAATTTCTAAGTTAGAATTGTCTTTTAAATTTTTTTCAGAAACATCAACATTTTCTGATGGCTTATTTGTTTCTTTTCCATTTTCATCAGATTTCTCTTCTAAATTTCTATCTTTTTTGAAGTTTTCTCTTTCATTTAGTATTCTCGTAAAATGATCAGCGTGCTGGAGGTAATTTTCAGAGAGAATTTTGTCACCATTTGACAAAGCTTCTCTGGCTAAATCATTATATTTTTCAATCAATTTTGGTGCATTGTGATTGTTTCTTCCTGGGGACTTTCTTTTGAAATTATCACCATTAGAAAAATTTGAACTAAATTTCTGCCTATCACCATTAGATTTAAAATTTCTATCGTTTCTTCTAAAGTTATTTCTTCTATTGTTATTACTATTATTCCTAAATGTTACCATGATTTAAATAATTATATTTTTGTGCAGATTATGCATCGATCATTATAAGCAAGATCTTTTAGAGCACTATTTATATAAAAACCCTCTTTATTTAATAATTTAATTACTTTATTTTTTTGATCAAAACCAATCTCTAAAATAAATTTACCATTTTTTTTAATCAGCTCAGATGATTTTTTAATAACTTTTCTGATTTCTGATAAACCATCTAATCCACCATCTAGTGCTATTTTTGGTTCAAATCTAGCAACTCCTTTATCCAAATATTTTATAATATGTTTTTTAATATAAGGAGGATTAGAAACTACTAAATCATATTTGCCCAAATTAAATTTGTCAACATTAGATTTATATAATTTAAGTCTAGTATGAACTTTAAAATTAGTTGCATTCAAATTAGCTATTTTTAAACAATTTTTACTTATATCTATTCCAGTTCCATAAAAATCTTTTCTCTCTTTTAATATAGACAAAAGTATACATCCAGATCCTATGCCAATATCTAAAATACTAAGTTTACTTTTATTTTTTGTTAAATTTAAAATATTTTCAACAATTAGCTCAGTATCAGGACGAGGTATTAAAGTATCGTCTGTTACAAAAAATTCTGAATTCCAAAATGACTTTTTATTAGTTAAATGCGATACTGGCTTACCTTTAGACCTTTCATTAATTAGTTTTTTAAACAAATTTAAATTTACTTCTTCTATTTTTTCTTGAGAATTAAGTATTAAGTATTTTTTATCTCTATTAATTGCTTTTGACATTAAAATTTCTGAATCCAAATAAGGATTTAAACAATATTTATCTTTTAAAATTTGAGCACCTTGAGTTATTGCTGATTGAATATTCATTTATTTTAAATTGCTTAAACTTTCTTCTTGTGCTTGCAGTGTTAGTGACTCTATCATTTCATCAAAGGCTTCACCTTCAAGAAATTCCTCTAATTTGTGCAAAGTTAAATTTATTCTGTGATCTGTAACTCTACCCTGTGGAAAATTATAAGTTCTAATTCTTTCTGATCTATCTCCAGTACCAATTTTAGTTTTTCTATCTTGTGATCTTTCTTGATCAATTCTTGATCTTTCAAGTTCATATAATCTTGCTCTTAAAATTTTCATTCCTTTTGCTTTATTTTTATGTTGTGATTTTTCATCTTGTTGAGAAACTGATAAACCAGTGGGTATATGAGTTATTCTAACAGCGCTATCTGTTGTGTTAACTGATTGTCCACCTGGACCACCTGCTCGAAAAACGTCAATTCTTAAGTCAGAGTCGTTTATTTTTAAATCTACTTCTTCAGCTTCAGGTAGTACAGCAACGGTGGCTGCAGATGTATGCACTCTTCCTTGTGTTTCTGTATCTGGAACTCTTTGAACTCTGTGTACACCACTCTCATATTTTAATGTTGAATATATATTTGTACCTTTAATAGATGCAATTACCTCTTTTAAACCCCCAGCATCACTTCTTGAAATAGAAATAAGTTCTAATGACCACTTTTTTTTATGACTTACTTTTTCATACATTTTGAAAAGGTCTGAAGCAAATAAACTTGCCTCTAATCCACCAGTTCCAGCTCTTATTTCAATTATTGCATTTTTTTTATCTGCTTCATCTTTTGGTAGCAAAAATAATTTTAATTTTTTTTCATTGATCTCATGTTGCGATTTCAAATCAACAAGTTCTAACTCAGCCATATTTTTTAATTCTTTATCTGATGAGTTGTCCTCTAATATTTTCTCTAATTCTTGTTTTTCATTTTCGAACGATAAATATTTTTTAGCATTTAAAATTATTTCATTAACATCAGAATATTCTTTTGACTTTTCAGCAAATACTTTATTATCTAAACTTCCTGATGATAGATCTTTTTCCAATGTAGAATGTTTTGTAATCAATTCTTCAATAGTTTTTGTTGGTATCATTATTAATTTTCTATTTCAGAGGCTTTTTTTTCTACTTCTGCTACGACTTTATTAACTATATCGTTGGTTAATACTTTTTCACTTTGCACCCCAGATAAATAAAGCATATTATTACCTTTTCCACCTCCAGTTATTCCAACATCAGTTAAAGCAGCCTCGCCAGGTCCATTCACCACACATCCAATTATAGATAGGGTAATTGGAGTTTTTATGTGAGATAATTTTTCCTCTAAAATTTTAACTGTATCAATCACTTGAAATGCTTGCCTTGCACAAGATGGGCAAGAAATTATTTTAACTCCTCTATTTCGTAATCCTAAAGATTTAAGGATTTCGTTTCCAATTTTTACCTCTTTTACAGGATCATCTGACAAAGAAACTCTTAAAGTGTCACCTATTCCATCTAATAGTAATGAACCTAGTCCTATTGAAGACTTAACACTTCCTGATACAAAACCTCCAGCCTCAGTTATTCCAAGATGAAGAGGATAATCAGTAGCATCCGAAAGCTGCCTGTAAGCTGCAATCGACAAAAATACATCAGAGGATTTGACGCTTATCTTGAAGTTAAAAAAATCTTGATCCTCTAATATTTTAATATTTCTTTTTGCACTCTCTACTAATGCCTCAGGGCATGGCTCTTTAAACTTTTCTAGAATATCTTTTTCTAGCGAACCTGCATTAACTCCTATTCGAATTGAACAATCATTATTTTTTGCTGCGCTTAAAACCTCATAGATTTTATTTTTATCGCCAATATTTCCAGGATTTATTCTTAAACACTTCGCTCCATTTTCTGCAGCTTCTATAGCTCTTTTATAATGAAAATGAATATCTGCAATTACAGGTATTTGAACATTTTTTGTAATTTCTCTTAACGCTTTTGAGGAGTCCTCATCTGGACAGGAAACTCTTACCAAGTCAGCACCCTCTTCATGAATTTTATTTATTTGTTCTATAGTAGCTGAAATATCTGTAGTCAGAGTATTAGTCATTGATTGAACTGATATTGGATTATCACCACCAACCTCAACATTACCAACGTTAATTACTTTAGTTTTTTTTCGATTTATATTTCTAAATGGTCTTACATTCATAAGTTTAATCTAGTTTAAATTCTTTATGAAGAGCAGCTATTGCTTTTTTTACATTTTTTGATGAAACTAATACTGAAATTTTAATTTCAGATGTTGATATAACTAAAATGTTTATTTTTTTTAAAGCTAAAGCTTGAAACATCCTGTAAGTAATTCCAGGTGTAGTAATCATACCAACTCCAATTATAGAAACTTTGGAAAGATTTTTATCAAAAGAAAGTTTTTTATAAGATATCGATTTATTTTGCTTAATTAATTTCTCGGTTTTTTTCAGATCATCAGATTTAATTGTAAAAGTTAAGTCAGTATCTTTTCCATTTTGAGAAATATTTTGTACAACCATATCAACGTTAATTAAATTTCTTGATAGTGGTCTAAAAACCGAAGCAGCAACACCAGGTCTATCTTTAACTCCTACAATTGTGATCTTGGCGTCATTTTTAGTTGAAGATATCCCAGTAATTATTTGATCGCTAAACGCCTTTTTAGAGCCTGTTATTAATGTACCTGGTTTATTAACAAACGAAGATTTAACTTTAATATCAATGTTATTTAACTTTGCATCTTGAACCGATGTTGGTTGCATCACTTTTGATCCTAAAGATGCCATTTCTAACATCTCATCATAAAATATTTTTTTAATTTTCTTTGCTTTTTTATGTTGTCTTGGATCGGTAGTATAAACACCATCAACATCTGTATAAATAATACACTCATCGGCTTTAATAAATTTTGCTAACATTATTGCAGTAGCATCAGAACCACTTCTTCCTATTGTGGTAATTCTATTTTCATTATTAATTCCTTGAAAACCAGTAACAATTGGGATCCCACCTTGCTTGACATAATTATTTAATTCTTTTGTAATTATCTTATTTATTCTTGCTCCAGAATAAGGTCCATCGGTAATTATTGGTAATTGCCAAGAAACCCATGATCTAGATTTAAAACCATCATGAGTAAGTCTTCCTGCAATTAAAGCACATGAAACCTGTTCTCCAGTGGAGACAAGTGCATCATATTCAGATCTGCTAAAATTATTACTAATTTGTTTCGATTTTTTTACAAGCTCATTGGTCACTCCACTCATTGCAGATGAAATCACCAAAACTCTATTTTTTTTCTTTTTATAAGTAGCTATAATTTTGCATACTTTTTTAATTCTATCTATGCTACCAACAGAAGTTCCACCAAATTTTAGTACAACAGTTTTCATGATCAGTTGAATTAATATAATTTAATTATAAATTGATAAAGTACATCTTAATTGTTATGTCAACTAATTATATATTATGAACAGTATTAATAAAAAAGAAATAGAAAAATTTTCAAATATGGCAGCCGAATGGTGGGATCCGGAAGGAAAATTTAAACCTCTTCATAAATTTAATCCTATAAGAATAAAATATATAAAAGAAAGTGTAATTAAAGAATTTCAACTTAAAAATAAAAAATATCCTCTTTCTGGAATAAATGTCCTTGATATTGGATGTGGAGGAGGATTGTTATCTGAGCCCATGAGTAGATTGGGTGCTAATGTTACAGCAATCGATGCTTCAAATAAAAATATTGCTGTAGCAAACTTACATGCAAAAAAAAATAATCTAAAAATAAACTATATATGTTCATCGCCTGAAAAACTAAAAACAACAAAAAAATTTGATGTAATTTTGAACATGGAGATTGTTGAACATGTTGAGGATGTTGATTTTTTTTTAAAATCATGTGCTAATCTTTTAAAAAAAAATGGATTAATGTTTGTTGCAACTATAAATAAAACCTTAAAATCATATATATTTGCAATTGTTGGTGCGGAATATGTTTTGAGATGGCTTCCTATTGGTACCCATGAATGGGAAAAGTTTGTTAAGCCTGAGGAATTAAAAAGTATTCTAATCAAGAACAATCTAAATCTCAAAAAAATTGATGGAATGAATTTTAACATTCTAAAGGATGAATGGAATGTTTCTAAAGATTTATCAGTAAATTATATTGCTGAATTTAAGAAAAATTAATTTTCTTTTTCATCAACCCAAGGAATTAATTGTGTATCTATACCCTCTTCTTTGAGCTCTTTAATGTCTTTTTGAGAGGCTTTACCATATATCCCTTTTGTAGGTTTCTCACTATTGTAGTGAATAGATCTAGCTTCATATGCAAAATTATCCCCAACGTACTTAAAATTATCTTTTATAAACTTTTGGTAATTCTTAATTGTTTTCTTAATTTTTTTGTACTTCTGAGTATCAAATTTTTCTTCATTTTTAGCTTTTCTACTTATTAGCTGAGGAGCCATTAATGTTTTTTCAACTTTTTCAGAATTACAGTTGTGACAGATTAAAAGTTTTTTCTTTTTTAATTTTTCATATTCTGATGAAGAAGAGAACCAACTATCAAACTTTAATTCACAATCGTTACAAAAAAGTTTGTATCTTATCATAGTATAGAATTAGTTATCAAAATTTATATTTCAATATGCTTAACTTCTATAATCAGCATTAATCTCAATATAATTTTTTGTAAAATCCATAGTAAAAGCAGTAAAGCTTTTAGCACCAGTAAACAAATCCACTGTGATATCTATATTTTCACCTTTCATATATTCTGCTACTAATTTTTCATCGTAGTTCTTGTGTAATTTTCCATCCTGAATTATTTGATAATTTCCAAATTTGAAACCTAATTTATTTAAGTTTATTTTTGGTCCTGCTTTTCCTATTGCCATCACTATTCGTCCCCAGTTTGGATCTTCACCAGCAATAGCTGTTTTTACCAAAGCTGAATTTGCTATTGAGAAAGCAATCGTCTTTGCATCTTGTTCACTTTTGCTTTTATTGATATTTATTGTGACAAATTTTGATGCTCCTTCTCCATCAGAAACTACCCTCTTAGCTAAATTTAACAAAACATTGTTTAATGCTTTGTCGAATTTTTTTAGTTTTATATCATTTATACTTTTAATATTTGAATTGTTTGCTTTATTTGTTGCAAAAATACTAACCATATCATTTGTGCTAGTGTCCCCATCACACGAAATAGCATTAAATGTATTTGTAATATTTTTTTTTAATAATTTATTTAAAATATCATTTGATAAGTTGGCATCTGTAAATATGTATGCCAAAGTGGTTCCCATATTTGGGAATATCATACCTGAACCTTTGGCAACACCATAAATTTTTACCTCTTTATCTCCAATTTTACATTGCTCCATAGCAAGTTTTGGTTTTGTATCAGTGGTCATTATTCCTAAAGCTGCTTTCATCCAAAGAAATTTGTTTTGTGTATAGTTGATTTTTTTAATCAAGTTTGGAATTTGATCTATTATCTTCTCACATGGAAAGGTTTCACCTATTGTACCTGTGCATCCAAAAATAATTTCTTTTGAAGTAATTTTCTTTGGATGATCTTCATCTTCAACTTGTTTTTTTGATAATTGCTCAGAAGTTAAATTAGCAATTTTTGCTAGACTTTCGTAACCTTGTTTGCCTGTGAAAGCATTTGCATTTCTAGTATTCACTATAAGAGAATAAATTTTTTTTGATTTTTGATTTATATTCCATTTAATATTTTCTGAGATAATTTTTGACTGTGTATAGACAGAGGCATGATTTGCACCATCTCTAAAGTAAAACATTACTAAATCATCTCTTTTAGTTTTGTATAAATCTGCACTTAGAGCTGAAATAGATAAGCCATCTATATGATCAAGGTCCTGGAAATCCATCATTCTAGTATTTTTTGATTTCGAGGTTAAAAAATTTGTTAAATTAATACCCATGATATTTAAAATAATTGTTTAATACATATATTAAACAATATATTTAAAGAATAAATCAAATAGTCATGTTTAACCCGCTTAACCTAATTACAAAATTTATCAAATCTAGTAATCAAAAAGAACTAGATAGAATTGGAAAAATTGTAGAAAAAATAAATTCGCAGGAGGAACAATTCATAAAATTAAGCGATACAGACTTTCCGAAAAAAACAGTTGAATTTAAAAATCAATTAAAAAATGGAAAAAGTTTAGACGAAATTCTACCTGAAGCATTTGCACTAGTAAGAGAAGCTGCAAAAAGAACAAGACAAGAAAGACACTTTGATGTTCAACTTATTGGGGGAGTAGTTCTTCACGAAGGTAAAATTGCAGAAATGAGAACAGGTGAAGGAAAAACACTCACTATTGCTTTAGCGGCTTATTTAAATGCGCTTTCTGGAAATGGAGTTCATATAGTAACAGTCAATGATTACTTAGCAAAAAGAGATTCGATTGAAATGGGTCTCATATATAATTTTCTAGGTCTTACTTCTGGATTTATAAATAATGACCAAGATGATCTAGAAAGAGAGAAAAACTACAATTGTGACATTACTTATGCAACCAACAGTGAATTAGGATTTGATTATCTAAGAGATAACATGAAGTTTTCTCAAACAGAAATGGTTCAAAGATCTCATGCATTTTCAATTGTAGATGAAATAGATTCCTGTTTAATTGATGAAGCAAGAACCCCACTCGTAATTTCTGGAGCTGCAGAAGATAAAACTGCTCAATACCTAGCAATAGATAAACTTGTCAAAATTTTAAATAACAAAGATTTTGAAATAGATGAGAAAGAAAAAAGTATACTTTTAACAAACGAGGGTATCAATAATGTTGAAAAACTTTTTTCTAATGCAGGTATCCTAAAAAATGATAATTTTTATGACCCAGAAAATCTTCATTTAGTTCATCACGTAAATCAAGCGCTTCGTGCAAATCATTTGTTTGAAAAAGGAAAAGATTACATAGTAAAAGACGGAGTTCTTAAAATCATAGACGAGTTGACTGGTAGAATTTTAGAAGGAAGGAGATTTGGAGATGGACTTCATCAAGCTCTTGAAGCTAAAGAAAAAATTCAAATACAAGCTGAAAATCAAACTTTAGCATCTATTACCTATCAAAATTATTTTAAACTATATAAGAAAATATCAGGTTGCACCGGTACTGCAGTCACAGAGTCTGAAGAATTTTTTGAGATATACAATCTCTCAGTCGTTGTAATACCAACAAATAAAGAAATGGTCCGAAAGGATTATAATGATTTGATCTTTAGAACTGAAAAAGAAAAAAATGATGCAATAATTAAAAAGATCATTGAGAAACATGAAATTGGTCAACCAATTTTGGTATTCACATCCAGTATCAACAAATCTGAAGTTTATTCTAAATTATTAAATGAAAAAAATATTAATCACGTAGTTTTAAATGCAAAAAACCATGAAAATGAAGCTGAAATTATTGCAAATGCTGGAAAAGAAAAATCTTTGATAATTACAACTAGTATTTCTGGAAGAGGTGTTGACATCCAGCTTGGTGGAAAAAAAGGATCAATTCCTGATGATCAGTTAAAAATAGATAAAGAAAAAATTAAATCTCTAGGTGGCTTATTTGTAATTGGTACAGAAAGAATGGAGTCTAGAAGAGTGGACAATCAAGCAAGAGGAAGGGCTGGACGACAAGGAGATGAGGGTAGTTCTGTATTTTATGTAAGTTTAGAAGATGATTTAATGAGAATTTTTGGATCAGAATCTATGAATAATATGCTTGAAAAACTTGGTTTAAAAGATGGTGAAAGTATTGATCACCCGTGGATCAACAAAGCATTAGAAAGAGCCCAGCAAAAAGTTGAAGCTAGAAACTTTGATATCAGAAAAACACTTATCAAATTTGATAATGTTTTGAATGACCAAAGACATGTCGTGTTTTCTCAAAGAAAGAACGCAATGAATAGTGAAAATATTTTTGACTATTCTGATGAATATTTAAAAGAAATATCAGAAGACTTGATAAAATTAAAAATTCAAAATCTATCTAATCCAAAAAGTAATGAGTTTAACAATAAAGTTAGGCAAATTGTTGGGAAAAGTTTTAATGATACTGAACTTGAAAGTTTAATTTCTGCAAAAGATAATGAACTGAAAGATCAAATATCCTCAAAATTCAATGAGACACGTAATGAAAGAATTAAAGTTCTAAACGAGCAGCATGCAAAAGAAATCGAAAAAAGAATATTTTTGCAAACAATAGATTTGAATTGGAAATCACATATACAATATCTAGAACAGCTTAGACAGGTAATTGGGTTAAGATCCTATGGTGGTAGAGATCCTTTAGTTGAATATAAAAAAGAAGCTTTTGATTTATTTTCAAATTTATTAGAAAAATTAAAATTAGACTACGTTACAATTTTAATGAATTTAAAAGTTATAACAGAAGAAAGATCTTCCAATGAGGAAAGAGTAAATCCAAAACCACAAACCAAAAAAATGGGAAGAAATGAACCTTGCTTTTGTGGATCAGGCAAGAAATTTAAACATTGCCATGGAGCTTTGTAATTCTTAAGAAAGAAATAATAAAGAAGCTAAAAACAATAAACCTACACCAATACCAAATAATAATTTTTTTGATTTAAAAATATTATCAAAATTATTTTTCTTAATGGTCAAATTGCTTAAATCTTCTACATTGCTCATGAAACCATCATTTCTTCCAATTTTTAAAAATTTATTTTTTCTTTCATTCATTATATCTTCTGACGTCATTTCTTTGTATTGATCTAAATTTGTAGAAATAGATTTTCTAACGTTATCAAGCATCAGGTCTCTATCCCTGTGAGCACCGCCTAAAGGTTCTGGGATTATTTCATCAATAACTTTTAATTTTAATAAATCTTTTGCAGAAAGCTTCATTGCTTTTGCTGCATCAAGCATTTTTTTTGGATCTCTCCACAATATAGTTGCACAGCCTTCAGGAGATATAACTGAATAAATAGCATTTTCTAGCATGATAACTTTGTTAGATGATGCTAATGCAATCGCACCACCTGAGCCACCTTCACCTATAATTATTGCAATAGTTGGCACCTTAAGTTCCATGCAACATTCAATTGATTTTGCTATTGCCTCAGCTTGACCTCTTTCCTCTGCGCCTACACCAGGATAAGCGCCTGGCGTATCTATAAAAGAGATAATTGGAATTTTAAATTTATTTGCTAAATTCATTAATCGAATAGTTTTTCTATAACCCTCAGGTCGCATCATCCCAAAATTTCTTTCGATTCTGCTATCTAAATCTTCACCCTTTTCTTGGCCAATAACCAAAACCGAATAACCATTGAATTTTGCAAAACCTGTAAGTACAGATTTATCTTCGCCATAATAACGGTCTCCAGATAGAGAAATAAAATCTTCGAATAAATTATCTATGAAAAATTTAGACTTTGGTCTGTCTTCATGTCTTGCAACCATGGTGGTTTGCCATGGATCTAGGTTTGAATATATATCATTTAATTTTTGATCTAACTCAACTTGTGTTTTTGAAATTTTTTGCGTATCTACTTCTGACAATCCCTCCTGATTATAGGGATCTTTTAATTTTTCCAATTCTGTCTCTAAATCTTTAATCTCAGTTTCAAAATTAAGATAATTTTTCATAATATGCTTATAGCGGATGGTTAATTCATAAAAAAGGCAATAAAATGATATTTAATTTAAAGTGTAATTGTTATTAATTGACTCTTTTCTAGAAGAAGATACATATTTTGCTATCGGGAGAGACTAATAGATTTAGCACCGAAGGAGCAACCACACCGGAAACTCTCAGGTAAAAAGGACCGATAGTTTCATAACACTCTGGAAAGAGAATTAATTCCGCCGAAGGAGCAAAACTCTCAGGCAAAAATACAGATGGGGTAATTTAGGTGATATGCAAGAAAAATATATAAATATAAATACTTTAAAAGTATATGAAAAACTTTCTCAATTTATTAGCGACGAGCTATTAAAAGAAACAGATCTATCTGTTGATAATTTTTGGTCAGGGTTCGAGAAAACAGTCAATGAATTAGCACCTAAAAATAAAGAATTAATAAAATTTAGAGAAGACTTACAAAAACAAATAGACAACTGGCATATAAAAAATAAGGGAAATGAATTTAATTTGTCAGAATATAAAAAATTTCTAACAGAAATTGGTTACTTGAAAGAAGAAGGTGACGATTTTGAAATATCAACTCAAAATGTTGATGAGGAAATAACAAGTATTGCTGGACCTCAACTTGTTGTACCAGTCATGAATGCGAGATATGCATTAAATGCTGCTAATGCTAGATGGATGAGCTTGTACGATAGTCTGTATGGAACAGATGTAATTGAACAATCAGAAGATAGTGTATCTGAAAGATACGACCCATTAAGAGGTGAGATGGTAATAAAATATGGAAGAGATTTTTTAGATAAATTTTTTCCATTAGCAGGATTGAGTTGGCAAAAGATTACAAGTTTTGCGGTTAAGTATGGAAAATTTAAAGCTTTAAAAGGTGCTGATATTTATGATTTGGTAGATGAGAATAAGTTTATTGGTCATAGAGGTGAAGCTGACAACCCGTCTGCTATAATTTTAAAAAATAACAATTTACATATAGAAATTTTAAAAGACTCAAGAGCTTTTGCGGCTCAACAAGATCATGCTGGTATTAGTGACATAATTTTAGAATCTGCGGTGTCAACTATATGTGATAACGAAGATAGTGTAGCTGCTGTAGATGCAGAAGATAAAATTGTTTGTTACAGAAATTGGCTAGGTCTAATGAAAGGTGATCTAAAATCAAAATTTGAAAAAGAAGGAAAATTATTTGAAAGAAAACTTAATCCTAATAGAAGCTATATTTCAAAAGATGGAAAAGGTTTAAAGCTTCATGGAAGAAGTTTACTGCTAGTTAGAAATGTTGGTCACTTAATGACTAATCCATCAATAATTTTAAAAGATGGTAGTGAAGTTCCAGAAGGAATAATGGATGCATTCATTACTACAGCTGCTGCCCTTCATGATATTAAGAAAAAAACCAATTCAAGAACTGGTTCTATTTATATTGTGAAACCAAAAATGCATGGACCAGATGAAACTGCATTTACTGATTTGCTTTTCTCAAAAGTTGAAGAAGTTTTAGGTTTGCAAAAATACACTTGCAAGATTGGAATAATGGATGAAGAAAGAAGAACTTCAGCTAATTTAAAAGAGTGCATTAGATCGTTAAAAAATAGAGTTTTCTTTATAAATACAGGTTTTCTCGATAGAACTGGTGATGAAATGCACACCTCTATGGAGGCTGGTCCAATGATTAAAAAAGGTGACATGAAAACCTCAAAATGGATCACAGCCTATGAAAACAACAATGTTGATATTGGTTTAAAATGTGGATTTTCTGGAAAAGCTCAAATTGGAAAAGGAATGTGGGCAATGCCTGATAAAATGAAAGAAATGATGGAGCAAAAAACTGGACATTTAAAAGCAGGTGCAAATTGTGCATGGGTTCCATCTCCAACTGCTGCAGCTTTGCATTCGCTACATTATCATGAAATAAATATTTTTGATGAACAACAAAAAATTAAAAATAGAGAACAAGCAAAGCTTGATGATCTTTTAACCATACCTACTGCTGATAGACCAAATTGGTCTGTGAATGAAATTAATAAAGAAATTTCTAACTCAGCTCAAACTTTATTAGGTTATGTTGTGAGATGGATCGATCAAGGAGTTGGGTGCTCCAAAGTACCAGATATAAATAACGTAGGTTTAATGGAAGATAGAGCTACACTTAGAATTTCATCTCAACATATTGCAAATTGGATACATCATGGAATTACAACTAAAATTCAAGTTGTAGAAATTCTTAAAGACATGGCTAAAATTGTAGATGATCAAAATAAAAATGACTCTAATTACGTAAGAATGAGTGAAAACTTTGAAAATTCAATTGCATTTCAAACTGCTTGTGATTTGGTATTTAAAGGAAAAGAACAACCATCTGGTTATACTGAACCTTTACTACATTTAAATAGACTTACCAAAAAGTCTAATCTGAATTAGAAACTAAATTAGACCTATTTTTAAAAGCAGAAAATAAAGTCCCATCGTCTAAACTTTCAATTTCACCACCCACAGGTAACCCTTGTGCAAGTTTTGTAATTTTTACATTAGAATTTTTTAGGCTATCTTGAATGTAGTAAGCAGTAGTTTGACCTTCAACAGTTGCACTTGTGGCTAATATAACTTCTTCAATTTTATCTCGATTAACTCTCTCAACCAGCGAATTTACAAGTAAATCTTCCTTTCTTTGACCTACTGATGAAATAGTGCCTCCCAGAATATGAAAATACCCTTGATAAATATTTGAATTTTCAATCGACCATTGATCAGCAATGTCTTCTACAACACAAATCTTTGAATATTTATTTTTTGTATTTTCACAATTTATACATCCAGTTGAAATTGATTTAAGTGAACCACAAGAATTACATCTAGTTACATTTTTATAAACTTGGGCCAATGTATTTGCCATTGGTTTTACTAATTCATCACGGTTATTAATGAGTTTTAAAACAATCCTTTTGGCAGATTTTGGTCCTAAACCTGGAAGCTTTGAAATTAATTTTATTAATTCCTCAATCTCGTTAATATTTTGCATCTACTATAGTGGCCACTTAAAACCAGGTATTCCAAATCCACCTGTAGCTTTTGATATCTCTTCTGAGGTTTTCGACTTTAATTGTGATTTGGCGTTATTATGTGCAGCTACAATTAAATCTTCTATTATTGATTTGTCTTCTTTCATTATTTCATCTGATAGTTTAATTGATTGCATTTCACCTTCTCCATCCAAGACGATTTTTGCTGAATTTAAGCCAGAGACACCCTCTACTCTAATCTCCTTAATTTTTTGCTGACTCTCTTTCATTTTCGCTTCAAGTTCTTTTGCTTTGTCTAATATTTTATTAAAATCAGTCATTATCTTTATCCTCCTTAGTTATCGATTTAACATCTACCAGTTCTGCATCAGGAAAATTTTCCATAAAGTTTTTATAAATTTCAGTTTGTTTAGCTTTTTCAATTAATATTTTTTTTTCATTTTCTTTCTTTTCTCTAATTGAAATATCTCCTTTTGATTTACTAAGTGTGATAATCCATCTTTCTTTTGTCCATTCAAAAAGCTTTGTGGAAAGATCTTTTACAAAATCTTTATCAAGACTGTCATTGAATGAAATCTCAATCCTATTTTTTTCAAATTTAACCAAATTTACATTTTTCTCTAATTCAAATTTAAGTTTTAATTCTCTTTTACGTGTGCATACAGAAATTAATTCATCAAAAGAATTAATTTGAGTTTTGAGTTCTGCTTTAACATCAGTTTGTATTTCAGGGTTCTTTTTTTCTTCTTGAGAAATATTTTTTATTTGATCAATAATTTTAGTCTCTGTTTTTATTTCAATTTTGCTAGTTGAATTTTCTTCTTTAGGTTTTGTATCTAATTGTTTAACTTGTTTTACAGAACTTAAGTGCATTAATCTAATTAAAAACATCTCAATTGATAAATGTTGATTTGATACAATATCTAATTCTTCTAACGACTTGATAGAAAATTGCCAAAATAAAATTAATACATCTGGTTGGATTTGATTAGAAATATTTTTTATTTTGTTAAATTCTTCATCATTAAGAGAAAAATTTGTGCTTTCTAAAGTTAGAGAATTTATATTTTTAAAGTAATATAACAGCTCTAAAAAATCATTTAAAAATATTTTTGGTTCAACTCCTTGATCATATATTTTTCTGTAAATTTTTATTACCTTTTCTTCTTCTCCTCTTAATATCAATTCAAATAAATCAATTAATTGTGATTTATCAAAATATCCAAAAATCTTTTGAGCGGAATTTAAATCTAGTTCTTTATCATTATCTAAACTCAATAACGCTCTATCTAAAAGAGAAAGTGCATCTCTTACTGAGCCTTCAGATATTTTTACAATTAATTTTAGAGCGTCATCCGTAACTTTTCCGTTTTCTTTATCTTTAATTTTTTTTAAAAAATCTAGCAATTCAGAAGATTTAATCCTTGAAAGATCAAAACGCTGACACCTTGAAACGACTGTTATGGGGATCTTTTTTATTTCTGTTGTGGCAAATATAAATTTTAAATAAGAAGGTGGTTCTTCCAATGTTTTTAGTAAAGCATTAAAAGCTTGTTTACTTAACATATGAACTTCATCGATTATAAATATTTTGTACTTTGCTGAAGTAGGTCCGTATCTGGAAAACTCAATTAGATCTCTAACATCATCAACTCCTGTCTTGCTAGCTGCATCCATCTCAAGTACATCAATGTGACTTGAATTTGCAATCGATTGACAATTTTCACACAAATTATCAATGCACATTTTTTCAATACCATTTAAGCAATTCAAGGCTTTTGCTACAATTCTTGCAGTTGTAGTTTTTCCAATCCCTCTAATTCCAGTAAACAAATATGCATTTGGTACTTTGTCAGCTTTTATTGAGTTTATAATTGTTTCAGCAACAACTTCTTGACCAATAAGATCATCAAATATTTGAGGTCTATATTTAAGAGCTAGTACTTTTGAGTTGCTATTCATAAATTTTTTAAGGAGACTAGAACCTGAATAACTGTCTCTACGACTGCTTCCGTTAAGATCTGGTCGGGTTCAAGCAGCATCCACCTCTAGCCTCCAAATCTATTATAGCAGTTAAAATTTCTAATCTACAAGAAAAGATTATTATTTTTTTTGTCTCAAACTATCAGCTTCAAAAACACCTAGGACGTGAAAATCCTCACAATGTAAGCCTAGCTCTTCAAGAGATTTTTGGACCTTTGGATCTTCAATATGTCCATCTAAATCACATAAGAAAAAATAAGAATCAAAAGAATTTTTTTCAGGGTAACTTTGAAGCTTAGTAAGATTTACTCCATTGATAGCAAATCCTCCAAGTGATTGATAAAGAGCTGCAGGTTTACTTTTTAGTTTAAATAAAAATGAAGTTATATATTTTTTATTTCCAAACTCAGGTTGAGATATATTTTTTCCCATAAGAAGAAACCTTGTTAAATTTCCACTCTCGTTTTCTATATTTTTCTTAATTATATTAAGATTATAAATTTCAGCACTTAGAGATGATGCTATTGCTGCTTGTTTTTTGTCTTTTGTTTTTGAAATCATTTCAGCTGATCCGGCTGTATCTGCTCTTATATGTTCAGCAATATTATTTTCTTTTATGAAATTTGAACATTGCGATAAACCCTGTGCATGTGAATAAACTTCTTTTATATCAGAAAGTTTAGATCCTGGCTGACCTAATAAATTATGTTCGATTTTTTGAAAATGCTCTTGGTAAATATTCAATCTATGTTTAAAAATTAAATATTCAATTCCTATATTTCCTGTAATTCTGTTAGACTCTGGTATTATTATTCTACAATCAGGTTCTTCCGAGGCTTTATTAAAACAATCATCAAAAGTTTTACAAGGTAAAATTTCAGCATCAGGTTCGATTGATACTGCTGCTAAATGAGAATAGGCTCCAAATGTTCCTTGAAAATATATTTTACCCATCAGGACTTATATTCCATTATTTTTTTTAAGGCTAGATAATCTTCCTCTGTGTCAACTCCTATTGGAGCTTTTTTGGCTAGAGCAACATTTATTTTTATATTATTATCTAAAGCCCTAAGTTGTTCTAATCTATTTTCAATTTCATTTTTAGATTGTTCTAATTCAACAAAGTTTTTAAGAATTTCAGATGAATAACAATATATCCCAACATGGTGATAAATATTTAAGGCATCTTGAGATTTCCTTAAAAATATTTTTGCTTTAGAAAACGGGTTATCTTCTAAATTATTTTCAGTAATAACTTTAACTATATTCTCATTTGCTAAATCTGACTTATTCTTAATTTTAGCCGCAACGGTACCTATTTGTGCTTTATGAGTTATCATCATCTGGTTCAGATTTACAATATCCTGAATATTTATTGCTGGTTCATCGCCCTGAAGATTCATTATAAAATCAATATTATCTAAGTTGAGTTTTTGATAAGCTTCATAAATTCGGTCTGTACCAGTTTTATGTTTATTGCTTGTTAAAATAGCATTTCCTCCATTATTTTTTACATCATTGACAATCTCTTGATCTTCTGCAGCAACAATTACCTCTCCAATATTTGCCTCTTTTGCCCTCTTGTATACATGTGAAATAATTGAAATATTATTAATTTTTAACAATGGTTTTCCTGGAAGCCTAGTTGCGGACAATCTAGAGGGTATAATTATAAGAGTTTTCATTAATCACTAATTAAAATAGAGGCAAATTTGTACATTAAATTTTAGTCAAATTTTAATTTATCATGTTATACGTTCAAAATTAAATTTATAAAAATGGATTCTTTTGAAATTAACAAAATTGTAGCTGCAGTTCTAATGGTTGCGCTTCTTGTTATTGGTATCGGAAAATTATCTGATGTAATTTTTCATGTAGAAAAGCCAGAAACACCAGGTTACAAGGTGGAAGTTGAACAGGTGTCCACTGCATCATCTTCAACAACAACTGCAGCAGAACAAAAAGTCGACATTGTTGCATTAATGGCTATGGGAGATATAGCAAGTGGAGAAAAAATTTTTAAAAAGTGTGCAGCCTGTCACTCAATAATAAAAGGCGGAAAAAATGCTATAGGTCCAGCTTTATATAACGTCGTTGGAAGAAAAGTTGGGGCAGTTGAAGATTATAAATATTCAAAAGCATTAGCTACATATGAAAAGGAATGGACATTTGAAGAGTTAAATGGATTTCTAAAAAAACCTGCCAAATACATCAAAGGCACAAAAATGGCCTATGCAGGTTTAAGAAAAGAAGCAGACAGAGCGTCTGTAATTAAGTATCTAAATGAAAATTCAGATAGCCCCGTTCCACTACCTTAATTTTCCAAAACAATACAACAGTATACTTTTTTGGACATGAACTCTGTTAAGAGCTTGTAACCATACATGAGATTTTTTCCCTAAGAAAATATCTTCAGACACTTCATCGCCTCTAGGCAGGCAATGTAAAAAGATACAATTCTTATTTGCATTACTCATTAATTTTTTATCAATTTTGAATTTTTTAAATGCTTGTATTTTTTTCTTTTTGTTTACTTTGTCATTTAATGAAATAACTTTATCGGAAAAAATTACATCAGCTCCACTAGAGGCTTTTTTTGGATCATTATAAATGTAAATTTTTCTTTTATTTTTTTTGACCCAATTTCTTACTTCTTTTCCTGGTTCAAAATTTTTTGGACAACCAATACTTAGCTTGAAAGAAAATTTAACTGAAGCAGCGATTAAACTATCTAAAACATTATTTGAGTCACCAATCCAACAAATATTTAATTTAGAAATAGGTTTTTTTGTAATCTCTTCAACTGTAAAAACGTCTGAAAGTACTTGAGTTGGATGAGATGATGGGCTCAAACCATTAATGATTGGGATAGATAAATATTTTTTAAAATCTTCAATTTTTTTATCACTATCTGTTCTCAACATAAATCCATCGCCATAAGTTGATAGAACCTTCGCAGTATCTGATATACTTTCACCACCTTGTCCTAAATGAAGTTCATTAGATCTAAGTGTTATAGTGCCTCCTCCAAGCTGTTTTATTGCTAAATAAAAGCTCATTCTTGTTCTCAAGCTTGGTTTTTCAAACATTTGGATCAAAATTTTACCTTTTAATGGAGCACCTTTGTCTGTCTCTAATGTATTAAGTTTTTTTCTAGAACTTTTTCTTTTTTTTGCATCAGTAATTATTTTTCTTAAATCCTTACTAGGAATATCTTTTAAATTTATAAAATGTTTCATGATTATTTATAATGACTACAAACTTTATTTATAATTTTTAAAGCTTCATCAAGTTCACTTTTTTTAACATTAAGAGGTGGTAAAATTCTGACAACATTTTCTGCAGCACGAATAGTTAATAATTTATTGTCCATTAATTTTTTAATAAAATTTGTCTGATCTTGATGTAACTGTATGCCAATTAAAAAACCTCTTCCTCTTATTTGTTTAATAACACTAGGATATTTTTCCTTAATTTTGTTCAAGTTTGATAAAAAATATTTAGATAATTTTTTAACATTATTTAAAAACTTTTTATTTGAAACTATATCCATTACTTTATTTCCAACCGACATAGCAAGTGGATTGCCTCCAAATGTAGATCCATGAGTGCCAGGTACCATACCTGTGGCTACTTTTTTATTCATAAGAACAGCTCCTATTGGAAACCCACCTCCAATTCCTTTGGCTATTGGGACTATGTCTGGTTTTACTTTAGATTTTTCAAATGCAAAAAAATCTCCTGATCTGCCTATTCCACATTGAACTTCATCTAGAATTAAAAGAATTTTTTTCTTATCGCATAATTTTCTAAGCTCTCTCAAACAGAAATCTGGAATAACTTTAATTCCACCTTCTCCCATTATAGTTTCAACCATTATTGCCGCAGTATCTTTTGTGATTTTCTTTTCTAATGATTTATGATCTCCAAAAGTAAAGTGATCAAATCCTTTTACTTTAGGACCAAATCCTTCTGTCATTTTCTTTGATCCACTAGCATAAATTGCAGCTAATGTTCTCCCGTGGAAAGAATTTTTTATACATAAAATTCTATTTTTATTTTGTTTGCCAATTGAAAAAAAATATCTTCTAGCAACTTTAATAGCTGCCTCTGTAGCTTCTGCTCCACTATTTTGAAACATAACATAATCAGCGAATGTTTTTTTACATAGTTTTTTTGCTAGATTTTCTCCTTCAGGAATTTGAAAAGCATTTGAAACGTGCCAAAGCTTTTTTGATTGGTTATTTATAGTTTTGATTAAACTTGGATGAGCATGACCCAAGGAATTAACAGCAATACCCATAACAAAATCAAGATATTTTTTTCCATTATTAGAATAAAGATAGCTTCCCTTGCCACACTTAAATGAAATTTTTTTTCTGTTATAATTTTTTGCTAAATTGCTCATAAATTTAATTTGTTTTTATAAATTTTATTTCATAGATACAAGTTATGATTGAAAAACTAATTTTATTCGTACTAGGCTTTTATTGTTGATAACTCTAATTTTTTGATTGTTTCATTTAAATTAATAACAGTATATTGTCATCTTAAAAATAAATAATACAACATATAGATATGAGTTGGACTGAAGAAAAAGTTTCAAAATTAAAAGAATTGTGGGGCAAAGGTAATACAGCTAGCCAAATAGCTGAGATTATAGGTGGCATAAGTCGTAACGCCGTGATTGGTAAAGCCCATAGACTAAACCTTTCGGCAAAAATCAAAACAAGAACTGCAACATCAAATAAAAATTTCGAAAATTCAATTGAGCAGAATAACGTTCAATCAAAAAGAGGTCGTAAAAGTAAGTTTAAATCTTTAATAATTGAAAAAGATTTTGAACCAGAAAATCCTAAACAATTAGAAGAGCTAGATGAGAATTCATGCAAGTGGCCTATGGGTCATCCAGATGAAAAAGAATTTTATTTTTGTGGTAGATCCTCTTTAAAAGATTTCTCTTATTGTAAACTTCATTTACTTTATGCTTATCAGCCAAAAGGTAAAAAAGAAGAAATTACAGAAAAAGAGGAAGTTCCAGAATTTATTGAGAAGAAAATTCAATCTGCTTAAAATTTTTAATTGGTTTTAGTATCCATATTATCTGAATTATATTTTTCTGTAGAGAATTGACCTCCTTCCCTCCACATATAACAATATTTTTTAACTTCTTCATCAAAATATCTCAAACTTGGTACCCCTATGTCTGAGTTTGATTTATATTTTCCAGATAAAACATTATCATATTTTAGAAGTTTCAATTGATCTCTAGTCAAAAGTGGTTTTGGCATTATTTCAAAAAATCTCGCAGATATTTTTGCTATTGCTAAAGGCATTGGTACCAATAATCTTTTCTTTCCAATTAAATTCAATAATTTTTCTAATATCTCTTTAAATGAAATTATTTCTGGACCAACACACTCAATTATTTTGGAATTAACATTATTCGAAATTATATTAAAGATAACATCTGTCAAGTCAGAACAATGAATTGGTGTGAACTTAGTTCTGCCTTCATAATAAAGTGGGAATATTGGTAATCTATTTAAAAGTGTCATAAAATTTGTAGTAAAATTATCATCTACTGAATAGACAATTGAAGGTCTGATAATTGTAGCTAAAGGAAAATTTTTTAGAATTCTTTCCTCACCTTCTAATTTACTCTTAGCATAGTCAGAATCTGTAGCTTCATTTATTCCAAGCGCTGATAAGTGAATAAAATGATTTAGTTTGTATTCTTTTGAAAGCTTAGATAACAAAGAAGGAAAAATTGTGTGAATATTATTAAATGTGTTTCCCTTTTTTGACTCAAATAGTATCCCAACTAAATTTATACATACGTCTGCTTTTTCGAAAAGCTTTCTAAGTTTTTGTTCTTCAAAAATATTTGACTCTACTATGTCTATATAGCCTGCATTTGCTTGTGTTTTAATAATGTAGCTTTTTTGATGAATGTTTCTTGTTACAACAGTTACTTGGTAATTATTTTTTGTAAGCTTCCTAATTAAATTTCGACCAATTTGACCACTTCCACCAAAAATTAGACAATTTTTTGCTTTCATATATATATGTTTAATAATGAATAATAATATTCAACTTCACAAAAACGATCTACCAGATGATTTAAATTTAGGCAATATAATTGCCGTAGATGGCGAGTTTATGGGTCTGAATGTTAGACGTGATCCATTATGCCTAATCCAAGTATCTTCGGGCAACTTAGATGCTCATATAGTCCAATTTGACAGAGAAAATTATCAAGCTCCTAATTTAGTAAGACTTTTAAATGATGAAAATACTACCAAAATTTTTCATTATGGACGTGCAGATATGGCACATATTAAACACTATTTAAAAACAGAGACCAACAATGTTTTAGATACCAAGATTGCTTCAAAACTTGCAAGATCTTACTCAGACAATCATTCTTTAAAAACATTAATTAAGGAGTTTGTAAATTTAGACATTAGTAAACAATTTCAGAGTTCAGATTTTGGTGGAGAATTAACACCTGCTCAACTTAAATACTGTGCTAATGATGTAATTTATCTTCATAAAATTCATGGAGAACTAATTAAAATTCTAAAAAGAGAAAGTAGAATTAAACTTTATGAAGATTGTTTAAAATTTTTAAAAACAAGAGTTGATTTAGATTTGGCACTTTTCAAAGAAGATATCTGGTCTCATAAATGAATAAAAAAAAATTTTTATCTATTGCTAAGGATGTGATTAATCTAGAAATAGAGGCATTACAGAATTTAAAAAAAAATTTAAATAAGTCTTTCAACGAGGCAGTTTTTCAAATAGCAAATTGTCAGTCAAAAGTAATATTATGTGGTGTTGGAAAAAGTGGTCTTATAGCATCTAAAATTGCCGCTACACTAGCATCAGTAGGAACGCCATCTTTTAGTCTTATGGCAAGTGAAGCATCACATGGAGATCTGGGCATGATATCTAAAAAAGACATTTTAATACTTATTAGTAATTCAGGTGAAACTGTTGAGTTGAAAAATATAATTCAATACGCAAAAAGAAATAAAAATTTGTTGATTGGAATCGTATCTAAAAAAAACTCTATACTTTACAAAGCTTCAGATATTAAATTACTTACACCTATAGCAAATGAAGCAGAAGGAATTGTGCCAACTGCGAGTACAACTTCACAGCTAGCTCTAGGTGACTCTCTTGCTATAGCATCAATGAAATATAAAAAATTTGGTAAAATGGATTTTAAGAAACTCCACCCTGCGGGGAGCTTAGGAGCTCAGCTTAAAACTGTTGAAGATATAATGATATCAGGAGAAAAAATTCCTTTTGTAAATGAAAATTTAGAAATGAATAAAGCCCTAAAAATTTTAAGTAAAAAAAAATTAGGCTTTCTCGTTGTTTTAAACAAAAAAAAAGAAACTATTGGTATTGTTACTGATGGTCAAATAAGAAGAATTTCTGAAAAAAATTCAAACTTTCAGTTATTGCCAGTTAAAGAAATTATGACAAAAAAACCATTTTCTATTAATAAAGACGAATTGGCAGCAAAAGCTTTAACATTAATGAATAGTAAAAAAATTACTTCACTAGTAGTTACAAAAAAAGAAAAACCTAAAATAACAATTGGAGTGATTCATATCCACACTATATTGCAGTCAAATATTTTATAAATGATTGTAAAAAATCTTTTAAAAATTTTGCTTATTTTATCTTTAATTTTTCCCGTTACTTATTTTTTTTATTTAAAGTTTTACAAAAAGAATGCTGAGGTAATCAGTGATAATGTAACAGGAAATGAAGATGTAAATTATAATTCAAATATCATATTAAACGTAGAGTATACAAGTAAAGATAGTGATGGTAACGAATATTTAATTAGAGCTGAAGAAGGTACCATAGATTACTCCAACCCTAGCATAATATTTTTAAAAGAGGTAAATGCATTAATTAAGTTAAATAATTCAGAGGACATTAGAATCCTGTCAGATTTTGGAAAATATAACAGTGAGAATTTTGATACAATTTTTTCAAAAAATGTAATAATTAATTATTTAGTTAATAAAATTACTGGAGATTATCTTGATTTTTCTTTAGAAAGAAATTCAATATTGATTTCAAAAAACGTTATCTTTAAAAACCCTAGTAGCATTTTAAAAGCTGATGTTTTTGAAATGGATATTATAACAAAAGATGCAAAAATATTTATGTACGAAGAAGAAAAAAAAGTTGAAATAATTAGTACAAATTAAATGGCAATCATAAAAAAATTCAGGATCAAATCTTTTAAAAATATTAACTCGATAATTGAATTTAACAATATTTCCTTGTCATATGGAAATAGACTAATTTTAGACAATATAAGTTTTAAAATTAATGAAGGTCAAATTTTTGGTATGCTTGGTCCAAATGGTGTGGGTAAATCTACAATTTTTAACTTAATAACAGGGTTGATAAATCCAAATAATGGTCAAATTAAAATTGCTGGACAAAATGTAAATGGTTACCCTGTGTACCTTAGAACTAAAAAATTTAAAGTAGGATATGTTCCTCAATACGGAGGATATTTTAATGATCTTTCTCTATATGATAATCTTAAAGCAATAAGTGAAATTGTTATCGACAACAAAAATTACAGATCTGAAAGAATAAGCTATTTAATGGCTAAGTTTCAACTGGATAATTTAAAAGATATTAAAGCAAAATTTTTATCAGGTGGACAAAAAAAAAAATTAGTGATTGCGCTCTCTTTGTTAAGTGATCCAAAAGTTCTTTTATTAGATGAGTGCTTCGCTGCATTAGATGTTTTAACAATTAAAATGTTACAAGAGATTATAGTAAACCTACAAAGTGAAAATAAAATAACAATTTGTATATGTGATCATCAAGCTAGAGACTTGTTGGCATGCGTAGATATGGCAATGATATTGAGTAATGGAAAAATTATAGCTGAAGACACACCTTCTAACTTAGTTAATAACATTAATGCAAAAAATGCATATTTTGGTGATAACTTTAAGTTCAATTAATATCTAATGTCAAAAATTGTTAAGATAAATAAAAAAATTGAAAATTTTAAAAAAATTATAGTTGTCCCTGGTGATAAAAGTCTAAGTATTAGATGGGTGTTATTTGCTTCATTAGCAAACGGTAGGTCAAAAGCAAAAAATCTTTTATTGTCGGAAGATGTTTTAGCTGCCTTGGAAGCAGTAAAAAAATTAGGCGTTAAAGCAATAATAAAAAAAAAAGAATGTTTAGTATTTGGAAAAGGCATAGATGGCTATCAATATAAAAAAAATTTAAAAATTGATGCGAAAAATTCAGGAACACTGGGAAGACTTATTCTTGGATTGTTAATAAATTCTCCAAATCCAATTAGTTTAGTTGGAGATAAAAGCTTGTCAAAGAGAGACTTTAGAAGAGTTTCTGATCCTCTAAGTAAATTTGGAGCTAAATTTAAGTTAAAAAATAATAATTATTTACCATTGAAAATTTATGGTTCCTCAAATTTAAAGCCTATCAAATACTATGAAAATAAAGGTTCAGCTCAATGCAAAAGCTCAATTATTTTTGCAGCAATGAGAACAAATGGAATTACAAAGATTAAAGCAAAGAAATCAAGAAATCATACCGAGTTATTATGTAGGTATTTAAGGTTACCTATTAGCATTAAAAAAAATAAATATTTTGATGAAATTAAAATAAAAAAAGTAAAAAAAATAAACACTTTAAACTATGACATTCCCTCAGATATCAGCTCAAGTGCGTTTTTTATTGTTCTAACAGCGTTATCTCCTAGTTCAGAATTAACAATTAAAAATGTAAATATAAATCCGTCAAGAATAGGAATAGTTACTATTTTAAAAAAAATGGGGGTGAAAATAACTTTTAAAAATAAAAAAATTTACAAAGGTGAAAAGAAAGCTGATATTAAAATTTATGGTAGTAAAACTTTAAAAGCAATTAATTGTCCACCACAATTAAATAGTGGAGCAATTGATGAGTTTTTAGTTATTTTTTTAGTCGCGGCTAAAGCCAAAGGTATTTCTTATTTTAAAAATTTAGGTGAACTAAATCAAAAGGAAAGTCCAAGACTAAAATGGGCTAAAAAAATTCTAACAAATCTAGGAGTCAAGACTGTTACAACAAATAATTCAATTAAAATTTATGGTAAACCAAATTTACATTTAAATTATAATAAAAGAGTAATTATTAAAAATTATTTGAAAGATCACAGAGTTTTTATGACAAGTATAATTGCGGCCTTATCTTTTGGTGGTAATTGGAATGTTCATGACAAAGATTCTATAAATACCTCATTTCCTAATTTTTTAAAAATTATTGATAGTTTAAAAAAGTGACAAAAAGAAAAAATATTTTAAAAATTGCTATAGACTCACCTGCTGCTGCAGGTGCTGGAACTTTAGCAAAAGCGATTTCAAAACATTATAATCTTTTTTATCTTGATACTGGAAAAATTTATAGATTTATTGCATATCTAAAAATAAAATATCCTAAAAAATTTAATAATAAATTTATAAAATCAAAAATTAAAACTTTAAAAATAAAAGACCTTGCAGATAGCAATTTATTGTCTGATGAAGTTGGAACTGAAGCTTCTATAATTTCCAAAATTAAAACTTTAAGAAAATTAGTTCATTCATTTCAATTAAATTTTGCATACAACCCTCCTAGAAAATATAATGGTTCTTGTTTAGATGGTAGAGATATCACTTACAATATAGTTCCTGATGCTGATCTAAAATTCTACATAACTGCTAATGTAAAAACTAGAGCATTGAGAAGATATAGAGAATTAAAACGCTTAAAGAAAAAAATATCATATATGGAAGTCTTAAAAAGTATTAAAAATCGCGATAAAAGCGATTTAAATAGGAAAATATCTCCATTAAAGAAAACGAAAGATTCACTATTGATTAATACAACAAACCTTAATAAAAGGGCATGTTTTTTAAAAATAAAAAAAATAATAGACAGGAAAATAAATAATTAATGGAAATTTACAAAGACTTATCAAATCCAGCATCACTAGAATTTGAAAAACTACTAAGCAGCCAACTTTCAAAAGTTCAAATAGAAGAAGGTAAAATTATAGAAGGTAAAATAAATAAAATTACAGAGAAATTTGTATTCTTATTTGTTGAAGGTCTGAAATCAGAACCAGTCCTTGATATAAATGAGTTAAAAAGCATGGGACTTACTGATAAAATTAAAGTTGGAGAAACTATTTCAGTATTACTAGAAAAAATTGAAGACAAAAATGGTGAGGTATTAGTTTCGGCAAGCAAAGCACAAAAAATTAAAGGTTGGGACAAACTAGTTGAAGCTTATGAGAAAAACGAGCCTATCATGGGCAAAATTACATCAAAATGTAAAGGTGGTTGTATTGTTGAACATATAGATACAGGTTCACTAATGTTTTTACCTGGTTCTCAGATTAGTGATAAGCCTTTAAAAGATATAAGTCATTTAATGAATGAACCACAAAAATTTGCGCTCATCAAACTTGATAAAGTAAGAGGAAATGCCTGCGTATCAAGAAGAGAGATTATTTCATCTTTTAAGAAAGAGGATAAAGCAAAAATAGTTGAGAAATATAAAGTGGGTGACATTATTAAAGGTGCAGAGGTAAAAGGATATAGTTCATTTGGTTGCTTCTTTAATGTTAATGGCGAATTAGATGTATTAGTTCACCTACAAGAAATTTCTTATTCAAGAGTAAACCACCCTGATGAAGTATTTAATATAGGTGAGAAACATGACTTAAAAGTTATAAGTGTTGATAAAGAAAAATTACAAGTTGGGTGTTCAGTAAAACAATTGTCTCCAGATCCTTTTGAACATATTGAAAATTACGAATTAAACAAAATTTATAAAGTTAAAGTTGTAAAATTAATGGACTTTGGTGCTTTTTGTGAATTAGAACCAGGTTTAACAACTTTACTTCATTCAAGCGAACTAAGCTGGACTAAAAAAAATATTTCAACAAAAAAAATGTTTAAAGTCGGTGATGAAATAGATTGTGTGATTACTGAAATTGACAAAGATAAGAGGCGTGTTGCTATTTCACATAGATTAACTCAAGATAATCCTTTCGAAACATTTGAGAAGAAATATCCTGTTGATACAATTGTTGAAGGAGAAGTTGTAAACAAAAATGAATATTCTTTATTTGTTAAAATTGAAGATTTAGATATTGATGCCTTTTTACACTGTAATGATTTAACATATTTAAATAATGGTGAAGAAGAATTAGCTAAGTATAAAAAAGGTGATAAGCTTAAGGTTAAGGTCTTAGAAATTAAATCTTCAGAACAAAAAATTAGAGTTGGTTTAAGACAAACACAACCTGATCCATTTGACTGGTTTAAAGACAAGTCTAAAAATCAAACAATAACTGTCAAAGTTGTTTCAACAGACAACAAAGGACTAATCGTAAGACCAGAGGGTTGTGAGATGGATTTTCAAATAAAAAAATCTGCAATTGCAATTAATGCTGCTGACGCCAGACCAAGTAGATGGACAGGTGGTGAGAAATTAGACTGCGCAATAGCAGATTTAGACCAAGGTAAGAGAAAAGTAATTTTAAGCATTAAATTGCTTGAAGAAATTGAAAAAAAAGAAGCTCTTGAAAAATATGGATCTGAAGGTTCTGGTAAAAACCTACCTTTTTCATCATTATCTGAAGATTTAAAGAAAAAAGAAGAAGAGAAAGAATAATTGAAGAAGTTATAAATTGGCTATTGTAAAATCAAAGCTTTTAAAACAACTCTCTCAAAACTACCCAAATTTCTTAAAAAAAGATTTAGAGAAATTTACTAATATAATTTTAAATGAAATAAAAAGATCACTTCGTAGAGGAGATGGAGTTGAATTAAGAAATTTTGGAACATTTAGAGTTAAGACTCAAAAAGCTTCCATTAGAAGAAATCCAAAAACTGGGGAAAAAGTTGCAGTTCCTGAAAAGAAAGTAATATCATGGAAAATGAGCAAGGAAATGTTTAAAAAGATCAATAATGAAGAATAAAATTATATTCGTTGCATGTGATACTTCAAATTTAGATCAAATAAAGAAAATTCTTAAAAATATTAATTCAAAAAAGTTAAAAATTATTCCAAAATTTGGATTACAGTTTTTTTACTCAAAAAATGGTAGAAAATTTTTAGAAAAATACAAATCAGATTTTTGGTTGGATTTAAAAATAAATGATATTCCACAAACAGCTCTTTCTGCAGTTGATAGTTTGAAAGATTTAAAAAAATGTAAATACATTACTGTGCATGCAAATGGTGGATTTAATATGCTTAAAGCTATCAAAGAAAAAACTAAACAAATTAATAAAAATTTAAAAGTACTCGGAGTTACTGTGTTGACTAGTCTTAACAATAAATTGTTAAAAGAAATTGGTCATACTAAAACAGTTGACCAACTAGTTTTAAAACAAGCTGGTATTGTTAAAAAATCAGGATGTGATGGGATAGTTTGTTCTGCAAAAGAAGCAAAAATGATTAAAAAAAAATACAAAAATTTATTAGTCATCACACCTGGTATAAGATTGCCAGGTGACAATACAAATGATCAAGCTAGAGTAATGACACCAAGAGATGCTTTCAAAAATAAAGTTTCGGGAGTGGTAATTGGAAGATCCCTTACAAAAGGTAATATTAAGAATAATATTAAAAAATTAATTAATCATTTATACTGATGATTAAGGGTTGTAAAATTTGTGGGATTTCTGATCCTGATACTTTAAATTTTTTAATTAATCACCCTCACCCACCGACATTTATAGGATTTATTTGCAACTATCCAAAAAGTTCTAGATATGTTGAATATGAAAATTTAAAAAAACTTTTAATGAATAATCCAAAACAAAGTTACTATGTTGCTGTTCTGGTAAAACCAAATATAAATATTTTAGAGAAAATTAAAAACTTACCTTTTGATTACTATCAACTATATGATTGCACACCAGAGGAAATAAAAGAGATAAAAGAAAAATATCAAAAGAAAATTATTACAGCTTTCACAATAAAATCGAAGTCTGATTTAAGTAATTATAAATTATATTCTGATTATACTGATATTTATTTATTTGATAGTAAGGGCTACGAGAAAAGTCAGTCTTTTGATCATGACTTGATTAAAAATATCAAGTTAAATAAGGAATTAATGATTGCTGGAAATATTCAATATAATGAAGAGCTTAAAAATTTCAAAAATTTGGCAAATTTTATAGATTTATCTGGTGGTGTAGAAACATCTGGATTAAAAGACCTATCCAAAATAGAATTTTTTTTAAATAAAGTTAATGAAATTAAAAATGAAGCTTAAAAAGGGTGTCCCATTAATTGATCAACACGATCAACAAGGTTTTTGGGGAGGAAAATTTGGAGGTAGTTTTATACCTGAAACTTTAAAAAAACCAGTAGAGGATTTAACAAAAGAATTTAAGAAACTTAGAAACAATAAAGCCTTTTTAAAAAAAAGAGATTATTATTTTAAAAATTATATTGGATCTCCAACCTCTTTTGTGAAATTAGAAAATTTGTCTAATCATTTAGGTGGGGCTCAAATTTGGGCGAAAGTAGTTTCTGAAGCAAATGGAGGTGCGCATAAAATCTATAATGCCACTGTTCATGCACTAATTTGTAAAGCTATGGGTAAAAAATATATCGTTGGCGATACTGGTGCTGGATATGCAGGAAAAATGTTAAGTATGGCAGCTAAAAAATTTGGACTTAAATGTAAAATTTTTATGGGTGCTAAAGACATTAAAAGACAAAAACCAAATTGTGACGCTATGAGAAAAAACGGTGCAGAAATAGTACCAGTTTATTCTGGAAGTCAAACTTTAGTTGATGCAGTGAGTGAATGTATGCGATATTGGGTATCTAATTGTGATAATACACACATGTGCGTTGGTAGTACTGTTGGACCAAATATCTTTGTAAAAATATGTGGTTGGTCAACTGCACAAATTTCTAGAGAATTAAAAACGCAACTTAAAGAAGAATTTAAAGAAATTCCAAATAAAATTAAGTTAATTAATTGTGTTGGAGGCGGTAGTTCTGCATATGGATTTTGGAGTGAGTTTATTGATTTTGATAAAAAACAAATAGAATTAATTGGTGTAGAAGCTGGAGGTCCTAAAAAATCTAAACTTCATGCGGCACCACTAAGTAGAAATGCAAAAGTTGGTATTTTGCACGGAGCAGCTTCTTATGTTTGCCAAAATAATGAAGGACAAATTAATGATACAGAATCTATAAGTGCTGGTTTAGATTATCCTGGAGTTAGTCCTATTCATTGTTTTTTAAAAGATACTAAAAGAGCACGATATACTTATGCAACAGATGAGGATGCACTTAATGCCCATGTCATGGTTACAAAGTTCGAAAAACTTAATCCAAGTTTAGAACCAAGTCATGCTTTTGCTGAAGCAATAAAAATTGCTCCAAAATTAAGCAAAGATACAATTTTAATTGTTAACTCTTGTGGTGATGCAAAAAAAGATAGAGATATTTTAAGAGAAAGATTGGGAAAACACTAATGAGCTCTTTACTTAAAAAAGCTTTTTTAAATGCAAAAAAAGAAAACAGACCTGCCTTACTGACTTACACGGTTGCAGGTGATAATACTAAAAAAAAATCTTTAGAAATTCTTAAGTCTATTTCGCACTATGCTGATATTTGTGAATTGGGCTTTCCTCACAACACACCCATAGCTGATGGAGGTCAAATCCAGACTAGTGCCTATAGAGCAATTAAAAATGGTATCAAAATTAACGATGTATTTTCAATTGCAAAAAATTTTAAAAAATCAAAAAAAAATACTCCCATTATACTAATGGGTTATTACAATATGATATTTCAGTACAATGAAAATAAATTTTTAGATAAATGCAAAAAATCAAAAGTAGATGGACTAATTGTTGTAGATTTGCCTTATCCTGAAAACAAAAGTTTTGCATCAAGATGTAAAAAGAATGGAGTAAACTTTATACAGCTGGTCTCACCTACTACTTCTCAAATTAGATTAAAAAAAATAATAAAGGACTCGCATGATATGGTTTACTATATTAGTATGTTGTCAACTACAGGGGGTAAACTAAAAGTTTCCTCAAAAAAAATCTTGGAGAGATACAACAAAATTAAAAATCAAAATAAATCAAAAAATGTGGTGATTGGCTTTGGTATTACAGAAAAGACGATAAAATCTCTTAAAAAGGCTGATGGTCTAGTAGTTGGTAGTGCGATATGTAAGGAAATATCTAAATCAATTGAAAGAAGACAAAATACTGTCACAAATGTTACTAATATTGTTAAAAGATTAAGAAATAAAATTCAATGAACTGGATAACCAAAATTATTAAAGCAGGTGAAAAGATAAAAACTGCTATACGTGAAAGAGCTACTAAAGAAGATATTGCAAAAAGTGAATGGACAAGTTGTTGTCGTGGACCAATTCTAAAGAAAGATTTAGAAGCAAACCTTTGGGTATGTCCAGATTGTAATAAACATCATAGAATTAAACCAAAGCAAAGATTTGATATTTTGTTTGGAAAAAACAACTATGAAGTTTTTAAAACACCAATTCCAAAAGATGATCCTTTAAATTGGACAGACTCTAAATCATACAAAGATAGATTAAAAAGTGCTCGTAAGAAAACTGGATTAGATTGTGGAATGATGGTTGCATCTGGGACAATCAATAATATTAAAATAACAGCTGTTGCATCTGATTTTGACTTTTTAGGAGCTTCAATGGCTGCTGCAGAAGGTGAAGCATTTTTATATGGAATTCAACATGCAATAGAAAATCAAACACCATTTATATGTATAAGCGCTGGTGGAGGAATGAGAATGATGGAAAGTTTAATTTCATTGTCTCAAATGACAAGAACTACACTTGCAATTAATGAATTAAAGAAAAATGGTTTACCCTACTTAGTTTGTATTACAGATCCAACTGCAGGAGGAATAACTGCTTCCTATGCAATGTTAGGAGATATTCATATTGCAGAGCCAGGGGCTTTAATTGCATTTGCAGGTGCAAGAGTTATTCAAGGAACAGTAAAAGAAGAGCTACCATCTGGATTTCAAAAAAGTGAGTACGTCGAGAAAACTGGTTTTGTCGATTTAATCGTAGAGAGAAAAGATCTAGCATCTAAAATAGGAACTTTATTATCAATATTGTTAAAACAAAATTCTGCTATAAGTTCTGAGCAAAATGAAACTTCAGAAGATACTCAGCAATTTTCAAAAGTTGCATCCTAAAGAAATCGATCTCTCACTCGATAGAATTAAAAATCTTTGTAATAAATTAGGAAATCCTCAAGATAAAATTAAAGCTATATCAATTGTTGGAACAAACGCAAAAAACTCTACAATTTCTGGAATATATTCTATTTTAAAAGAGGCTGGATTTATGTGTAATGTTTATACAAGCCCTCATATACAAAAAATCAATGAACGTTTTGTATATAATAATCAGCAATTAAATGACGATGAATTAGCAGATCTATTTGAAGAAGTTCAGAAGATTAATAATAACGAACCAATTACTTTTTTTGAAATATTAACAGCTTGTTATTTTTATAAAGCTGCCCAATATCCTAACAACATAAACCTTATAGAATCTGGTTTATTTTATAGGCTAGATTCAAGTAACGTATTAAAATCAAATTTAGCAAGTGTTGTTACAGCTATAAGTGAAGATCATCTTGATTGGCTACCAGAAAATGATCGTACAATAGAGAGAATTGTATTTGAAAAAACTTCATCTCTCTTAAATTCAAACATTATTATTGCTAAGCAAAAAGATAAAGAAACTATGGAATGTATAAAAAAAACTATCTCTGAAAATGAATCTAATAAGTATTTCTTTAATGAAGATTTTAGTTTCACAAATGAAGAAAATGGTAATTGGTATTACGAGGATAAATTTGGTGGATTGAAACTACCAATACCTAACATTTTAGGTCAGTTTCAATTGGAAAATATTTCTACAGCAATTGCTACACTAAGAATATTGGACATTGGAATAAAAGATGATCATATCAAAAATGGTATTACTAAAATAGAAAGTATTGCAAGACTTCAAGAAATCAAATCTGGAAAATTAAAAAATTTAGTTAAAAATAATAAACTTATTGTAGATGGTTCACACAATGAACATGGTGCACAAGTACTTAATGAATATCTTCAAACTTTAAACTGCAACAAACATATCATTCTTGGAATGATGGCAAATAAAGAACATGAAAAATACATCAGTTATTTTAAAGATATATCTTCAATTACAACAATTGATATTCCAAATCAAAATTCAATTAGTGGAAAAGAATTAAAAAATAAATTCAAAAACCATCCTAATGTTCAATACAAACCAAGTATCGAAGAAGCTATCAAATCGATATCATTAAAAGAAAACGATATTTTATTAATAACTGGTTCTTTATATCTTGCAGGCGAAGTACTTAACTTGAATTAAATATTCTCGTCTAGAAATTGTTTCATGTGGCTTTCTGGCACTCCTCCTACTTTACGAGAAACCTCAACCCCTTTTTTATAAATGATAACAGTAGGTACGCCACGAATTCCTGCTGCAGATCCTGTGTTGATGGCACCATCCTCAATGTCACCGTAATAAAAAGAAGCTTTATCTTTATATTCATCAGACAATTTATCCATTACAGGCTTCAAAGCCTTACATGGCCCGCACCACGCTGCCGAAAATTGTATTACAGAAACCTCTTCTTGTTTAACTTTACTTTCAAAATCCTCGTCTTTAAAATCTACTAGCATGTTCTTTCCTTATTTATAATTATTGGAATTGTGTTGATTTAATATTTATTAATTGCAGCTTTGTTTTTCAACTATAAACTTTATCTTTTTATATTAAATTTATAATAATTTACTAAGTCTTGAAGACCTTTTTTCACTTAATACTCTTCTGACGAGTTTTCTATTACAAGGAATACTAATGCTTTGGTTACTTTGTCGGCTATAGAAGATTTTGATTCTTTCTTATTTTCAGCATTGTCGAAAATTTCTAGAATTTTTTTTTCCTTTTTTTCAACGTTTTCTTTTCCGAGTGCATTGTTATTATTCAATGACATAGTTTTTTTAATCTCTTCTAATTTAGACTTAGTTGGTACTTTATAAATAGTAGGGACTGTACCACCTGAACCCTCTCTCTTCTTTTTTGAAATTTTAATTTTATGAGTATAAGCAAATCTTGGTAGGTTATCTTTTCTAACTGAAATATTTTTTTTGACTAAAAACTCAAAAAATTCATCTGTATCTAAGTAGTCTTTAGGTGCTTTTGCTAATACTTTTAAATCAAATGGATTAGTATCTTTCATTATTGCTCAATTAAAAAATCATCATCCTCAATATCAAGTATGTCTTCTGAAAGACCTGCATTTGATACCAAAGAAGTAATTACGCCGTTAATATTTTTCTTACTGTCGTCTAAATTTTTCTTTCTATTTTTAATTTGGTTTTCAAAGGATCTTTCGTCTTTATCTATTTGTTCACCATCTTTTTTTATTCCATTTAATATTTTTCTAGTTTGAATTCTAAATTCATTGCTATTTAGATATTTTAATAAATCTTTTAATTTAGGTGAAATTTGATCCTCACTTTTATCATTTGCTTTCCTCTCTGACTGAATAAGTTTTCTAGTTGTAGAAACTAGTTGTCTTAAAATAGGATACTCTGAACAAATTATAACTCTTCCTCCTTCTCGTTCTTCTACAAAACCTTTTGATTTTTTTGGCATCACTTTTGTAAAAATAAATCCAACAGTTGCATCTACTTTTGACATGTCGTTTAATAATTTAGCCACCCATTTTTCATCAAAATTTAAAACATCTTTAGACTCGTGGAGAATATTTCCTACTGCCTCACCTTTGATCATTACAGTTTGAATGACATCAGCGCCTCTTTGTCCTTTTTTAACTTCTTTAAAAGTATCCATAGGAAATTCATCACTAAGATAATCTTCTAAAAGTTCTTCTCTAACCTCACCTTTTCTCTCTACAGGTGCTTGGCTTGCAGCACGAGCAGCCTCCTCCGCTTTTTTACGCATTCGGTCCATATCAATCTGATAAGCCTTTTTCATTTCAGCTTTTTCAGCTTCCATTTTTAATCTTTCCTTTTCCTGTTCTTGTTTAGCTTTAGCTTCTAGTTCGTGTCTTTGCTTTTTGTAATATTCGTTTGCTTGTTTTTTAACTTTTTCTACTACAGCAGCTGCTTGCTTAGCGGCTTCTGCTTTTTGTTTTTTCTCAGCATCTATCTTTATTTTTTCTAATTGTTTTTCGTGAGCTTCTTGTTCTTTTGCTAATTTTTGATTGAATTTTTCCTCAACTAATTTTTGTCTCTCTTTAGATTTTTGCTCTTCTTCTTTTTGAAGTTTTTTTCTAAATTCTTCAGCCTCATGTTTAAAACTTTCCTCTATTGGAAAAACTTTATTACAATGTGGACATTTTATTTGTTGTTTCATTATATAATTATTCGTTCTAATTTTACCCGTAATTTAATTTATTTTATACCTTAACAATTTCTGATAATTATTAATAATTTTAAACTCCTCATATGAATTAGGTGCTGATTCTAATAGTTTAGGATTGAATAAAATTATACTTGCACATTGAGCTCTAGAAATTGCAACATTCAATCTATTTTTACTAAAAAAGAAAGATTTATCTCTTGGTAAACTCTCAATATTAGAACTAGTCATACTAATAATTGTTATTGGTGCTTCTTGTCCTTGAAACCGATCAATTGTACCACAGCGAGTTCCCTTTGGTAATCTAGCCAATAAAAAATTTACTTGAGCGTTGTAGGGACTTACTATTAAAAAATCCTCAATTTGTAAGGGTCTATCTTTTCCATCACTATCTGTAAATTTTTTTCCAATTAATTTTTTTATTATCTGATCAATTTTTTTAAATTCTTCTTCATTAGTTTGGGTACAATCTTCGTGATCCATTAATACACTGTGAATTCCCTCCTTATTGACTAAAAAATTATTTGGATAATCTATTTCTCTATTTTGATTTTTTGGATTAGTTAAAAGCTTATTTTCATAAAAATTCTCAGATACATAAGTATTAATTTCAGGATGCATTCTAAAAGTTCTATTTAAGAAAATGCCTCTATTATCTTGAACAGTATCTTTACCTTCTAACAGATAATCTAATACTGAATTACTTGATAAGCCTGGATGACTTCCCTGGTTAGGTTGTTTTAGTTGTTGCTGGTCTCCAACTAAAATAATATTTTTTGCAACACCGCCTAAAGCAATTAAGTCTGCTATCGAAATTTGCCCTGCTTCATCAATAAACAAATAATCTATTTTGTTTCTATAGTACCACTGTGATAGATGATATTTAGTACCAGCATAAAGTAGAAAATTTCTTTCTTTTAACCCATCTATGTAGTGCTTTTCATTTTTATCGGTTTTTATCAATTTACCATTGTAAAATGTATCTTCGTTATCAGGATTTCCCATTTTTAATCCCTTAAACAATACATCTTGTTTTGTAGCTAGTTTTTCTACTCTTTCTAATAAATTATGAATTACTTTGTGGGAATTAGCTGTGACTGCAATTCTCTTTTTTTGTTTTATTAATTCAACAATTGCATTAGCGCTCTGAAAAGTTTTACCAGTGCCAGGTGGTCCTTGTAAAAAAAGGTAGCTAGAATTCAATCTTGAAATTACATCAGGAATTTCTTGATCAAAATTTTCTGAGTTAATAATTTTATCACCTTGATTAATGCCTTTAATGTTTGGAATATCTCGATTAAGGAAACTTTTTAAAGCTTCATAGCCTTTTTTGTTCTCTAAAAGATTGTCACAAAATGCATAAATATTTTTATTCAAATTATCAAAACGTGATTGCTCCATTACCTTTTCACCAATAGACAAAGTTCTAGGTAATTGTTTTTGTTCTTTTGAAATTCCCTTTCTTAAAACCAACGTTCTATTAATTTGATCTAATTCTTGAATTGTTCCAGCATAATCTGCCCTATCGGGATCGGTATTATTAGCTATTATTACACTTCTTCCTTTTTTTAATTTGTATTCTTGTTCTGGGAATATGTATTTATAAACAAAAGATCTTTTATCTTGAAATTGAGATGCCAATTTCATGTTTCCAATACATTCCCTATCATCAATCAATTCCTCATTAGATAAATCTTTTCTATCAAAAAATTGTCTCCACTGAGGTTTTTGCTCTCTATTATAAAAACCAATAACATCAGAAAGTAACTTTAACATTGGCTTATTTGAAAACTTAGAAGAGCTAATCTTTTTTTGATACTCTAGGAGATTTTCTTCAAATGATCTTAACTCCATTTGATCTTTTTCTGGAACAAACCATTTTGTACCCTCAGGTTTTATTTTTAAAAGCCAATTTCTTAATTTAAAAGTACTTATGCAATCTTGTTTATTATATTCTTCAATCTCGTCTAAAAGCTTTTTATCTTTAGTCTCAATCCACTGAATATAGTACTCTTCGGATATATCTCCTTTTTTAATATCGCCTGTTCTTTTAAAATCATAATATTTTTCAATTTGTTTAATCGAGTAACTATTTTCAGAAACATGAATAGCTTGCTTAACTACTCTAAACAAATCAACAAATCTTCCAAGATTTAAATAATGATCATAATCTACACCATGAATTTTATGAAGTGATGTTAATCTCTCAAGTACTTTTATTTCATAAGAAGCATAATGATAAATTTTTGCTTGTGGATATTTTTTAAAATGTTTTTTTATGAATGAAAAAAAATCTATAACACTTTGTTTTTCATGTTCCTTATCATGTGCCCAAAAAGGTTTGAATATTTTTTCACCATCTTCCTCATAATAAATACCAAATAAATATTCTAACTTTCCTGGAACGACATAATCTTGGACCCCTTCGATATCAAAAAACAAATCACACGTTGATGGTTTTGGAAGTAAGTTAAATCCTTTGTTGAGTATCAAATTTTCTTCATTAATTTTAAATATAGGATAACCCTGTTGTTCACCTTCTATTTGTAATTTGGCTTGATTAATCCTTTTAAGTTTTACCTCATCTCTTAAACCTTCAACTTTAGTTTTAGGGTTGAGCTTAGCAAGTTCGTCATATTTATGAATACCCGCCTTATTAAATAACTTTATATTTTTTTTATTGTTTCCCAAAACCTGATTTAAATGTCTCCTAGATATCCATTCATTTTCACAAATTTCTTTCCAATCACAAAAAGTGCAATAACCACATTTCTCAGGAGTTGTTTTGTTTATTTCTTTTTTTACAAATGTTTCGTAAGATTTTTTATGGAGTAAAAAAGTATCATAAACTTCTTTCAACTTTATAGTTTCTCTATTTTGATCCTTTAACAAAATATAAAAGTTCTCAGGCAATACCCCTTGAATATCTTGTAGTAAAAATGAGTATAAGCATACTTGATAAATGTGATCCCCTTTTACATTTGAGGAATTTTTTGCATCAATAATTTCATAGCTCCAATCACCTAGATTTGATTTAGTTTTCTGATTGATTTCTAAAAAGTCTAATTCTCCACTCCAATCACCAGATTTTAACCAACCACCATAAATCAATTCGTAGCCACTCTTTAAAGCTTTAATTGTCTCTTCAATTTTTTCTTCTTTAGATAAATCTTTTAATTTTTTGATATTTTTAACTTTGCTATATTTTTTACTTAATTCTTTAAAATAATTTGCCTCGTGCAATAATCCTTTTTCTAATCTTAAATTATCGGCAAAGGTCCTTGGCAGCCTCTTAAGCTTTAATTTTTGTTCATTAAATTCATTAGTAATTGTATGCTTACAATTAATATACCTCGTAAGCATAGTTGCAGAATAGAAATTTTTATTTTTCATTTTTGGATCTTGTAAAAACACCTCAATATAGTTTAATGAAGTGTATCATTTTCATGATCTTCTTTTTTTTCTCCTGTTAGTTTCCGTTCTGATGGCGTCTCATCCCATTCTTTAAATTCATGAACCCAACTTTTATGGTTAGCTAAAATTTCTTTTGTAGTTGTATCTAGATAATGTTTATACAGTGGATAACTAAACTGAAAAATCATTCGCTGTAACAGACGAAATAAAAAAAAGTAAGCACAATAACCCATATCTAAAAAACTTTTTCTAGACGCTTTAAAATAAGTTTCTACTAACTCTTTTGCTAGATTATCCATTTTTCTTATTTCAGCTTGTTCCGTTTGTATTTTATTTTTTTCTTCAGATTTATTGATGAAATCTACTATTTCTGCTGATTTTTTTTTCTTAGGTTTTTTGTTCTTTTCTTTATCTGTTTTTTTTTTCAATTATGCCTCCAAATAAATTTGTTCTAAATTATCTACGTACTCTTTGATGCCATCTAAAAATTTTAGTTTTTCGTCTACAGTTTTAAAAGCAAACATCTTGTCATCGTTCTCATAGATATTTCTCCAATCTTCATGGAAATCTTCAATCGTGGTCCACTTTTCATTATTCGTACTAAGAATTCTCTCAGCTATTCCACGTTTAATTTTTTTATGTAATTCTTTAGGCAATACTTCTGGTGCTTCATTATAAATCAATTTATGACCAAAGCCGACTAGCCTTTCATCTTTAAACTTAGAAAGTACTGATAACTTATCTTTCCAGTTTGCTTTATGAAACTCATCAAACAAAAATGCATCTTTATTCATTTTATCAAAACCACCTGAATATAAAGTTTCCTCTGGTGCTGGGTCTACTTGTGTAGCTGTTTCCATTCTCTCTTCAGCATTTTCTTTAAGAATACTTAGAATATCTTTTGAAAACTTCTCATTTGTCTTCATTAACTCTGCTCTCTTCATCAATATATTTGGATCTATTGATGTGTATGGATCTACTTTCATAGAATAATTTTGATCTAAAATAATTGGTGCTTTATTTGATCTTATGGTTCTTAGAAATTTAGGAGACTTCCGCATTTCTCTTTTTAAATCTCCATAATTTAACTGCTGGATCAGTTCTATATCGACCCTTAAATCTACCGCCTGAAACCAGCCTTTATAAACTGGGTGTTCGCATGCATTTGGATGTAATGGCGCTGTACAAAATAACTTATGTTTTCCATAAAAAGATTCTTGGATTGTGAAAATCTTTTCTTGTTTAATAAGATTTTCAATAATGATCTTGCTGCTAGTTTTAAAATATTCAGGCCATAAGTAGGGTTGTTTTTCTTTAATTAAATCCAAAACCTTAACTGTCATGATGGTATCTGCTAATGCACTATGAGCATCAATTGACTCAATGCCATTTAATCGAGAAAGGCTTTCTAACTTCATACTCTTGTTACCTTTGTCGTTAAGTTCAGTTTGTAAAATATCATCATCAATTGCAAAAGCAGCTCTAACTATATTTAAAGCATCATGACGAACATTCCCCTCAGTATTTGTTAAGTATGGTTTTCTTAAAGATTTAAAAAACTCTTTCCTGATGACTTCATCGTCAAAATTTATACTTGAATAGCCCAAGAATGTTAAAGAACCATGTTTCTTAGCCCAACCTCTAAAGGTTTGCTCAAGCAACCCTATCATTTGGTAGTGAGAATAATTGCCCTTAGTTAGTAAATCGACATTAGACTTATTAATACAAAGTGCAGTTGCAGTAGGTACACGATCTTTTGGCAATCGACATCTTGCTTCAAATTGATCAATTTTTTTAAAATTATTATCTAATAATACCGCTCCAACTTCCAACATTGTTGCCCAGTCAGTCTGAGCACTATCTGTTTCACAATCCCATACCACGTAATGCATAAATTATCCTACCTTCTTGTTATCTAGATCTGATTTGTCATCTAGATCTAAGTTTTGTATTTTGTTTGATGATTTTGTAATTTTACTGACTGAGGTTTTTATTTCTTCAATTGTTTCAGAATTTTTTCCATGTCTAGTCTCCAATTCTTTAAATCTTGTATTAAAGGTATTAATTACTTGAGCTAGTACTGATACTTCTTTTTGTATAACATTAGTTTGTTCGTACATTTCTCTGTTTTGGATCAGCATCCTATAAGTTCTCAAAAAAGCCCACATTGTGTTTGGACTAGTGATGATCACATTCTTTTGTCTTGCCTCTTTAATAAAATCTTCAGAAATTTCACATATTTCTCTAAAAACACCTTCAGATGCTACAAACATTAAAGCTAAGGGTGCCGTTTCTCCAGTAACAATATATTTTTCAGAGATTGCTTTGATGTGATTATTTACATCTTTTTCAAATTCTTTGAACAAAGTTTTCTTGGTAGTCTCATCATTTTCTTGTTTGTATTTTTCATAGTTATTCCAAACGAATTTAGAGTCGATTGGAATAGTTTCATTTTCATTTGCTGAATCAAATTTAAGTAAACAATCAACTATCTTGCCGTTTGTTAATTTGTGTTGAAATGTATAATGTTTTTCTAAAAGGCCATCTTTGACTATGCTTTCTAAATATTCCTCTCCTAATCTTCCTCTTCTAGTTTTGTCGCTAAATAAGTTTTCAAAATCTGTTAATTTTTCATTTAAGATTTTGATATTTTCTTGAGCATTCTCAATAATTCCTAGTCTTTCTTGAATATCTGCAAGGTTTACCTGACTGGCATCATTAGATTGGTCTTTTTTGCCAATTTTTTGATAAATTAAAAATATTCCAATGATTACAATTAGTAATCCTCCAAAAGCTATGTATTCCAACACTTTTTCTCCTTCATTAATTTTCGAAGTCTAGTTTAAATGCAAGTTTAGAAAGGATTAACAGAAAGAATAACTCCGCATCTAAACTAGTAGCTTCGTTTTAAATTTAATACTGTTGTTTATATGAGATGAAAGCGAGAACTAAACAATCTGCATCTAAACAAGTAGCGTTAAATTTAGTATCTACATTATAATTTAAGGAAAATTAAAAGTCAATTAAAAAATTAGTCGTTTAATTTCATATAATAATACATTTCAACACGTTCTAAAAATTTATTTTGATAATCTTTTAATTTTTCAGAATCAATAATAAATCTTTGAAACATCAAATCTTTAGTACAAAGTAAAATTACTCCTTGATTAATATTTGTTCCATAAACAAAGTTATGTGCAAGTGAATACGCACCTAGCTGTAAATAATAATCATGGTTCCATTCATCTTTTCTTGGCTTACTGGAATTTTTGAAATCAACCACAGTTTCTTTACCATCTAATATGCATAAAAGGTCAGTGGCCCCAGCGTATTTTTTTGGATAATATAAAGTCGACTCTACACCCCACACCTCACTTACATGATTTCTTAAACCATTTTCAATTATTTGGTCTGCCATCTGTCTTTCAATAGAATTATCACCTAATAAATCTAAATTTAATTTTCCTAATAAAAATTTTTCCAAGTATTCATGCATAATCGAACCACGATTAAGTGCTTGGCGTGAAATTTGGTCTGCTTCCTTTGCCCCAACTTTTTGTCTCCACCTTTCTAAGCTTGCCTTTTGTTCCTCAGATTTTGTAGCATTAAGAATTGTTGTTACACTTGGTAGTTTCTCACTATTGATGTCATAAAGTCTTTGCCCGTTATAATACGCTCTAATTGACTTTGGATAATTAAACTTAGTATTTAACTTCATAGTTATTGATCAAAAGATACTATAAGCATTTTTACTAATAATACTTATACTTTTTTTCAATTCTCCATTGTTGTGATGAACCTAATTTATTTTGATTAATTGGCTTATTAGGGTCTACCCAATAAATATATCTCCGTTCTTTCTCGAATGTCTCACGGTTATATCTAAGTCGTTCTTGTTCTTTTCTTTCTTTTTCTCTTTTGATCTTTAATGCTTGTTCCTTTTCTTTTCGTTCACTAATTTGTTTTTCTAAAGATTGATCAAGTTCTTCCCTACTCATCCTTGATTGAGGAGGTATATAAGAATTCACAGGTGTTATTACTTTTTCTTCTTTAATATACTTTTTAGGCAGTTTTCTATTGATCATTGAGTAATAAATCTCAGGCTTATTTGCTAACAAATAATCTTTATTTTCTCTTAGAAATTTATCAGTCTCCTTTTTAATTAACCGCATATAATAATGATGATTTGGGTTCGTTTTTCCAAGATTAGATTTCCTCCATTTACAGGTATAATTAGTAAAATGATCTCTTTTATTTCTCCAGCTCATCTTGCCTCCTGCATCATCTTTAAAATATCTAACAATCGGTAATATTTATTCATCAGCTTATCCTCGATGGTATTAAGCTTTAAAATAGCACTTCCATATTTACTATCTCTGCAGAAAGCTAAACCCTTTAAATTGATAGATTTATCTGAAGACTGAACCAATTCCTCCTCCTCTTTGAACTCAATCTTTTCAGCTATTTTATTTTTATATTCATCTGCCTCGTGATGGAGAATCTCCTGGTTGTAAATACCAGCCTCAATTCCCCCTATTCTTCGAAGTCTAAAACCTACATCAATGATCTTGAATACTACTTGTTCTTCTAAAATCCCCTCAGGTTTTAAAGCATCAATCATCCGATCTCGGTATTTTTCAAACTCCTTTAAATTTTCACCAATCACTAATTGCTTAGCGGTCAGTCCATGTTTCAATGAGTTTTTAGATGAATTAAGCTTACCAAGTTTAGACGTTGGTCCCCTTGATAGTAATGCATTTTTTCTATTAGCATTAATCTGTTTAATTGTTGCCATAAGGCCTCCTTTAAGTAATTTGTAGAATTATTCCTACAAAAGTTGATTTATTGATTTTAAAGGCTCACCTAAAAGGCTTTATTTAAGGCCGCATGGCTACTTGCCAAGAAAGATTCTTTATTAAAAGAATAAGTCATTATAACATAAGTTATCTAAAAGAAAAGATGTCTAATAAAGATTTAATTAATAAAGTTGAAAATCTTAAACGTAGATACAAATCTATAAGAGGAGATCATATAGCAAAAGATTTTTATGCTCCCTGTTTGCTTGCAAGTAAAAAGCTTAAGAGAGCAACATGTGATTTTACTAGTAGTGTTTTGTTTCAATATGGAGAAGCTTTACCTAAATTAGTTGATGTAGAAAATGAAAGTTGCCAAATTCAAATTCTAGCAGAGCCTAAATTGTCACCTGAGGACATTAAAGTTTTAAATGAAGGATTAAATAAAAATAAAAATATCGATGACTTTTATGATGAAATACAAAACCGTATTATTGAAGATGCTATGGCTATCGCAAACGGTGATCAGGATAGATCTAAAATATTTGCAGTTTTAGCGTGGTTAATTAAGACCAAAAGATTAATTCTTAAATTTGCCTATGTTAAACACGTGGCTAATTCAAATTTGTTCCATGACAAAGAAGGTGTGTTTTATTTAGATTGGGAAAATAAGAAAATTGGATTTAATGGTAGTGAAAATGAAACATATAGTGGGATGGAGAGAAACGGAGGAAGTTTCTCTTTGTTTAAAAGTTGGGTTCCAGGCCAAAAAGAATACGTTGATGACATTGAAGAGGCATTTGATTTGGCATGGGAAAATGAACTCGATGGTTTGGAAGTAAGAAATTTAAATAAAAAAATTCTTGAAGCTATAAAATCTAAAGCACCAGAAAATATTAAAGAATTTTTTAAGAAAAATAATTTTGTAACAAAAGAAAATTGGAGAAATTATATTAAAGATTTAGATCAGGAAGATAATAGACCATTTGAAAATGCTATTGCAGAGGATGTTAGAAAAAAATTAAAGGAAAAATTTTTAAATCAATTAAATCAAAATAAAGAAGATTATTTAGAAGTGACAGAAAAAAAATGGGAATTCCAAAAAAAAGCAAGGGAGACTTTTATTGAGGCAAAAAAAGGATTGCTAGAAATGGCAACAGGCACAGGCAAAACAAGGACTGCTTTATCAATAGCTACACAATTAATTAATGAAGGAAAAATTAACAAAATTATAATTCAAATGAAAGGAACTGATCTTATAAGGCAATGGAGAGATAATATAATTAAATGGACCAGTTCAAAAATTTCAGAAACAGTAAATTTTTTAGAATATAGTGCAGATAAAAATGAATTTGATTCTTTTCTCTTAGCTTATGAAAAACCTGGGGTAGATTTAATATTAATAAGACAGAGTAATTTTCCAGACTTGTTAGATAAAATTAGTGATAAAGATCAAAGCAAAACCCTAGTAATACACGATGAGGTGCATGATCTTTTTGCGCCAGATATTGGATCAAAGGTAATTGGAAAACAAAATAAATTTGAATATAAATTAGGTTTATCAGCAACAATTAGAGAACCTTTCGACAAAGAAAGAGAAAAAACACTATTCAATGAAATTCAAGGTGGTGGGGAAGATCCAATTGTGAGTTACAAATTAACTCAAGCAATTAAGGATGGTGTCTTGGTGGAGTCTAAATTAATCCCTTTAACTTACAAATTATATCCAGATGAAAAATCGAAAATTACCGCCCATAGGCTTAGATATGATAAGAGAATTGAAGAAGGGGTTCCAAAACATGAAGCTGAAGCTGAGAGAAATATTGCAATTTCAGATGTAAGAAAAAATGCAAGAAATAAATTAGAAGTTTTTGAAGAGAATATTAATTTTCTCAAAGAAAAACTACATAGAAGTTTTATTTTTGCTGATGAAACTGATTATGGAAAAGATATTTTAAATTTATTAATCCCTCATATAAATGTAAAAACTCATTTTCAGGATGCAGATAAAAAAAATTTAGAAAATTTTTCAAAAAATAAGATTGATTGTATTATAAATGTTCTAAAATTATCTCAAGGAATTGATATACAAAATTTAAATTGTATTGTTCTTTTCGCTACTCCAATAGGACGGCAATTCATTCAAAGAATAGGCAGAGTTTTAAGAAAAGATAATGATAATCCAGATAAAAAAGCAATAATTATTGATTTTTTTGATGAAGATGATTTAAAAGATGAGGATGAAGATTCTTCTGACTATAGAAGATACTTAGAATTGCAGGAGATCACAGGCACTAGTTATGAGCATAGACAATAATATCACAAGTTCAATTGAGGAAAAAATAAAAGAAGCTAAAGAGAGTGATCAAATATCAAAAATTCTAATCAAATGGCTAGATGAAATTGATGATGGTAAAAAAGATATTGATACTGAAAAAGTAATTCAAGAACTTATCGATAAAATTAAATGAGTACAAAAGTTCAAAATTTAAAAATTACTGGATGGGAATATAAAGGTTTTAAAACTCCAGATGTAATCGTAAATATTGATGATAAAAATAACACAAGAGATTTTACATTATATCAAATGCTAAGTGGTGAGGGAAAAACTACAACCCTCAATCTTCTTAGAAACTCTTTTTATGATATTAATAAAAAAAATAACGCTACAGAAATCAAAAGATATATAGAGGAAGTAAGAAGTGACGATTCTGATATAAAAAAAGGAACTTTTGAAGTTAGATTTAAAATAAACAACGAAATTAATTATAGAGTAAATGTGTCTTTTGATTATTCAGAAGATACAATTAAGTACTCTACTTTTAAGGGAGATGGATCAGGTTATGAAGATGGCCTAGTTTTGCCAGATGGTATTAGCAGATTCATTACACCCGAATTTTTAGAAATAACATTTTTTGATTTAGAATTAACCGAAAGCTTGTACAGAGCTGATAGACAACAGACTGACAAGATTATTAAGAAACTTTGTAAATTGGATTATTTGGATGAGATATCTAAAAGTTTAGAAGCATTCATTAAGAATTTTAGAAAAAAAAATCAGGGTAAATTAAAAGATAGTCAATTAGAAAAAAATGAACAGACATTAGAAAAAATTATTAAACATCATGAAAAAATAATAGAGAAATCTGAAAAACAAAAAGATAAAAAATCTAATCTTCAAAAAAAAATTAAAGATATAGAAAAAAAAATGGAAGAAATTAAAAATGAAAAATCAGATATTAAGGAACAAATTTCTATAGCAAAGGAAATTTTGGATGAAAAAAATGAAAAATTAAGAGAAGCATTTGAGATTGTGTTTAATGGTCTCAAAAATCCTATGTCTATAAATAAAGAAATTAAAAGTGAATTAGAATTATTTGAAAAAAATCTAACAAAAAAAAGAATTCCAAAAGGAGTTGGAGAAGCTTTCTTTGATGAAATTATTGAATCAGCAGAGTGTTTGTGTGGAAATCACATGACACCCGAAATGCAAGAAAACATTAAAGAAAGTAAAAAATTGTTTCTTGATGAAGAAAATATAGCAATCCTCAATCCCATTAAAACAGCTATCAAAAATTTTGAGGCAACAGGTAATTATGAAAAAATTTCTGATGATTTAATTTCTTTTGAAAGAGAAGTTAAAATAGCAAAAAATACTTTTGACCAAGTATATCAAAATACTGATGACGAAATGTTTAATGAATTAGCTCAAAAAAAAGCAAAACTTGACCAAGAACTGGAAGAGGTTGAATATTGGTTAAAAAATGTCTTTGATCAACCATACAATCCTTTGGAACCACCAATGACTGAAAGTAAAAAAACGCTAGAAAGAAGAATTAATGATCTTACAGAAGATGTAAACAAAAGATCAAAAGCAGTTACGGAATCAAGAAAAATTAATCAACTGAAGGGATGGTTAGAGGACATACAGGCAGTATCTTTAGACAAAATATCGAAAAAAATAATTGAAGATATTAACAAAGAGGTAAAAAGAGTTTTACCTTTGGAGGAAATTTACGTTAAAAGTATCAAAGACAAGATAACCTTAGAAACTCCAGAAGGAAATCAAAGAAGTGGAGCATCTAGAGGACAAATGGCCAGAATTGCCTATTTATTTTTAATTAACCTATTAAATAGATCTAATCTAAAATTTCCTCTTATAGTTGATAGCCCAGTTACAGCGTTGGATGCAATTGGTAGATCTGAAATAGCAAAAGGTTTAGTAAAAGATCATACAGGTCAATACATTGGCTTTATTTTTGATGTGGAAAAAGAGCAGTTTGCTGAAGTTTTACAAAAAGAATTATCAAATAACATTAACCTAATAACTGTATTTAATAAAAGTGAAGCTTCACAACACATGCTCCAATTAGCAGAAACAAATAAAATTGATACAAATGAATTCGAAAGTGGTGTTGTTGCTTATAATGAAAAATTCTTTAAAGAATTTACTGGAGTTAAAAAATGAATCTACAGAGATTTAATTTTATTGATAAACACAAATCTAATGAAAAAATAATTAGCATGTACGATTTTTGGGATACAATCAAAAAAACGAATTCATCAAATTCTCAAAATCTATATTCTCCTTTATCAAATCAATTAGATTTATTTTACATATGTTTACTTGTTGGTTTAAAACATGAGTTAAAGGAAAATACTTCAGACTTTGAATGTACTGATATTACAAGCAGATGGACAATTAATTTAAAAGATTCAAAAGCTTCAGACATAATAATTGGATTATATTTAAATAAGATAACTAAAAAAAATTTTGATGAAAAAAATAAGATAAATGAACAATTGAATTCTATTTTAGATCATAATTCAGATACTAAATTAAGTGATGAGGGAAATAAAGAATTGCATAGTTATGCATTTGGTGGTTATAAAAAAATTCTAGAAGAGTTAGATTACAATACTCCATCTACACTAGTTAAATTTTTTGATACTATTTGTAGACTTATTAAGTAGTTAACTTACAATATAAACCTGATTTTCAAAAGAAACTCCTTTATAATCTTTCATCACTCTTCTTAAGGGTCTTGGATAGTCCATAGTTAATTTAAATTCTCCAAAATCATAAACATCAATGTAGGCAATTTGATTTTTTAAAATTTCAGTTTCTTGGACCGAATAGCTTTCATTTGATAAATCAATTTTAAAATTGTTAATGTTTTTAAAATCAATTTTTTGATTTGATAAAGTATATGTGGCTCTATCTATTCTTTTAAAAAAAACTGAGTATTGCATAATCATTATAAATGATGCCTCAGAAACATTATTTTTTTTAATTAGTTCTTTTAAATCCCACCAATTCAAAATTGGTCCATAATCATTAAAAATATCAATTATTTTTTGCTCATTTGGGGCTACAATTTTCCCTTGGTAACCCTCATAATTAGACAATTTAGATTTTGATGAAATAAAGTTAATTTCATCTTCGTTTAGATTTGCATCAAAGCAAATTTGACAAAAATTTTTAAAAACCTCTTTAGAATACAATACCTCTTCTAATCTATGATATTTCTTTATTTTTTTGAATAAATCATCAATATTTTGTTTTTGTAAAGCTGTTGCTGCCTTAGAAACTAAATTAGATAAACGATTTCTATTTGAATAAAAAGTGAACCAATTTTCCTCGGAATCTAGCCAATAAAATACTGGCATCGTTTGAATAAAATTTTTAACTGTATCTCTTTTTATATTATTTAAATATATTTCTCTAAAACTCATACAATTAGATAGTGACATTAATCCTGAATTAGATATTTTTTTTTTTACATTTTTCATTACTTCTCTAAAAACATTGTCAATAGATGATTTAGAAATAACTCTTATGTTATTAATTTTTGAAATATAAAAATCTTGCTTGAGACCAAAGCTCTCATAAAAATCTTGCAATCCTTTAAAATCCCACTCAAGGTTTGTAAGTCCTTTATCTTTTAATATTCTATTAAATTCAATCTCTGTAATTGGAAGCGACTGATCTAAAATTTTAAAAACTTTTTCCAATATTGGTGTAATCGGGTTAGAAAATTTTAATTTTCTTAATCCATAACTTTCATTTTGTCTTATACGTTCTCTAGTTACATTATATTTTTGACCAATTATCTCTAACGTTTTTGCTGGTGTTCCATCTAAACCAAATCTACTATTTAAAACATCAATTACTCTATCCTTAATTGAAATATCTTTTTTTGATATTTGAATTGCTTCATTTAAAACTCTTTTTAATTCTATCTCTAATAATTTATCTTGATCAATTAACTCAAATTTTTTTGTTTCCGAAACTTCTTCTCTTAATTCGTCTCGTAATTTAATTACAATATCTTTATCCCAAGGATCTAACTGATCACCAAAATCTAAATTTAAATTTATTAAATAATCTTCAATTTCCAAGATTGATTTATAGCCAAGGGCTCTAATTTTAAATAATTCTGATTTATTTAACATAATTATATCGCCCACATAATTACAACCTAAATTTAATAGAGCATTTTTTGCTCTTAAAGGTAATGGAATTTCGTTAAAATCTTTTATCAATTCTAGAAGTAATGTTTTTGAAACTTCTGTCCATTCCTTATTTTCTGGTTCTACTGTATTATTATTTTCCTCAAAATTGATTGGTTCTAAATTCATACCTAGGTATAAAGAAAAATCCTCTAATATATTTTTAATTTCTTCAATACTTGTCCTTCCCATGTTAGGAAAAGATTTTAAATCATTTTCAGTATAAACAATTAATTCACCTAGAGTTTTAATTCCTTGATTGGATAAAGAGTTTATTGCACGAACAGAAAACTCTAAATCTTTTAATTCTATAGATAGTTTGTCTTTATTTTCTAACTTAACAAAAGCTTGGTAATTTCTCTTTTTTAAAAATATTTTCGTCAATTTTTTTAAGAATTTGTAAAGGCCATCAACCCTGAAATATCTTTTAACTTGTTAGTATAAATAATATTTACACCTCGGTTCACGTGAGCGTATAGGTATTTAGTTAGATTTTTCTTATCTATTTCAACTTTATGGGTAACCAAATTATTGATTAAAAGCTGCGTGTATATTGGTTTATTTTTACCAAATAAGACGTCGTAATCTATTTCTATTCCATCCAATTTCTCTTCCACTTCTCTAGGTAGAGCAGTTTGTTTGATAGATAAACAAAAAGCCCATCTACAAATAATATTCCAATTGGGTATTCCAGTAATTGTCTTAATTCTTGTTAAAGAATTTTTAACATTCGTTGAGGTTCTTAGTACGTCTAGATCAATATCCATTAGAAAAAATAACCCTCCGATAATTTACTACCACTTAATTTCTCATCATATTCAATTTTGTAAGACCTTGATAAATATGGAGAAATAAACTTGTGATATTTTTTATTAATCTCCTCATCTGTCGACAATAATATTACTTGTTTAGATGCGGTTGGAAAATATTGTTCTACTAAATTAAATCGATGTTCACTATCTAATCTTCCCAAAGGAGTGTCAATAATAGTTGGTGCTGCACTATTGGATGCTTTTGCAAGTCCCCATAGAATAGCCACTGCAAGTAATTGTCGTTCACCTGCTGAAAGATCCTCTGTATTTATCTCAGTATCTTTTTTGTCTGAAATTTTTAAATCAAATTCAATTGTATCAATTTTGATTGATTTAATAAAATTCTTTTTACGATGAAGACTTTTGAAACAATTTAAAATTAATTTTTCTAATCTTTTAATATGATAATCTAGTGCTTTTACATGGAAAGAGCTTAAAACGTCTTTAACTTTAATTGAGTAATCAATAAATCTCTTGTTGTCTAAATTATCAATATCTTTTGCTGTTTTTCTTTCATATTCTTTTTTAAGATCAAAATTTAATTTTATTAAAGGACCATTTGATCTTCCACGTTCTTCTCTTAAAAGATTCATTTTAGTAATTAAAGTTTCTTCTTCTTTTTTAAGTTTTTTTGATTTCTCAATTAAAGGTTTAATTTCATCATCACTTGGTATTTTATTTATTAATTGAGAAACTTTTTCGTATTCTTCATCTAATTTAATTTTTTTAGATGTTAATTTATCTATATCTTTTTTCGTATTTGGAAGATTTTCATTAAGTAAAAAATTTGTTTCAAATGGATTGATACTTTTTAATAAAAATTCAGTCTTTTGATTATTTGTATCTTTTTTGATTTTTTGTTGGTCACTAAATTTTTTAAATTTACTTAGATAATCTTTATCTGAACAATTTTTTTCAGAAAATTCATTAAATTGGTCTACTAACTGATTAATTTTTTCCTGTATAATTGACTGATCTATTGAAGAATTGTGTTCTTTTGATTGTAAATTAATTTCATTTAGTTCTTTTTCTACAATAAGTAATGGTGCTTCACTTGCTGCAACTTTGACTAAATCTTCTTGCAAAGTTTTTCTTTTTTCATCAATTTCTAATTGTTCTTTTTCATATTCTTTTTTCTTATCATAGTAAGCTACCCCTTTTTGAGATAGTTCTATATCTAGTTCTCTCGTCTCATATTTAACTTTAGTTAATTTATCTTCTTCCTTAACAATTTTCTCATCAACAACTTTAATTGCTTTTTCATATTCTTTGATCTTTGCTTCCATTTCTTCAATTACTTTTTTTTCATCATCATCTTTTATTTGAAGAGAAGATCTTTTCTGAAACTCATCAACATCAACATTTAATTGGTCTACAATCTCAAGACCTAACAGTGAATTAATGGCTTTTTTCAATACTTTTTTAGATTGATCTAAGTCTGCCAATTGTTCAATCTTTTCTCCATCAAAAAAGAATAAAGAGGCAACTCTGGAAGGTAAAATCTGATCAACAAAATTATCCCAATCTTTAGTGATGTCTTCATCGTATTTATCATCAATAAAAACAAAGAATTCTTCTTTCATTTTTTTTCCAACTAACTTCCAGTTCCTTGAGATTTTAAACTTTTGTTTTTTACCTTTATATTTTCTATTAAAGGTTAGTTCTATTTGTGCACCCTCATCAAAGTTTTTTTTATTAATATTTTTAGTTAAGAAGTTTTCATAAGAAAGCTTTTGTGAATAAAAGTAATTTGAAAATTTACCATAAAGAACAAAATCTATTGCTTGTAAAAATGTAGTTTTACCAGAACCATTAAGAGCCCCAATTAATATAACTGGTTTTTTTGATTTTGTACTTAAATCAAAATTTTGCTTTCCACAATAAACACCAAAATTATTGATTAATAAATTTTCAAAGATCATTAATTAGTCTCTAAAGGTAATTGTTTATTTGCTTGATTTTTAATTTTTTTCTTTTGCTTAGCGTATTCAATTGCGTCTGTTTTATCTTTATAAAACGATTTTCTAAAAATATTTTCAAACTCATCAAATAACCCTGTTCGACGATTACTTTTAAAATGCTTACGCTCAACTTCTAAAAGACTTCTTGCGATTTCAAAAATCATTTCATCATCACCACAAGTTTCTTTTAATATTTTCAAAATATCATGGTCAAAAACATGGCTGTCTTCTAAAGGTTCAAAGTTGTATTCTCCTTTAGCTTCTATCTCACAAATTTTAGGCAAAATATCATCCGTTTCTAATTTATCGTAAAACCATATTTTTCTAATCTGATCTAATTCTTCTTGATTAATAAGTTGGATTTTTTTCAAATCTTTAGGAAGCTGATTGTTACTTCTAATTTTATTTTGTGCTTGTAATAATTTTCTAAGCCACTCTTCTCTGCTTGTTTTGGTATAAGGTCCTGGTACTGTTGTTTCTTCATCCTCAGGTCCCATTAATTGTACGTGACCTTTTAGTCTTCTAAAATCTCTTTTATCATGATCTTTAATAGTTAGATCATTTCTTAATTGCAATAAAGGTTCCATCCATGATTTTTCAGAGTCGTTTTGAACCATTGCTGACATTGATTTGTCTTGTTTAACAAGTGTACAAACCCAGCAACCAAATCTACTATCTCCACATGAAGGTGTCGAAGTATCTACCACTAAAGGACACTCTCCTCCATCTGTTGCACCTTGGTACATTGATAGAAGATCTTTATTGTTTATTCCCCACGGAGACGGTTCTTGAAGTAAATAAAGCCAAACATCATCATTAGTCCAATCCTTGATAGGTAAATATGAACTGACATTCATAAGGTTTACATGTTTTGAAAAGTTTTCTCTTGTAGCCTCTTTTTCAAAACGAGTAATGGAAATAGCTCTATTAGAACTCTCCGCTTTTCTAGTCCCAATTACTAAAACAGCTTCTCCACTTTCTGATGATATTTTCCTTAAAAAACGGTCACTAGGCCTTATTTTCATACGTTCTGTGCACCATCTAAATTTAGTATTGGGCGCTGGATAACCTTTGCCAATTAAGTTTACCCAGAACGTCTCTTCAATATTGGGCGTTAATAAGTTTGGAAAGATTGGCAGTCCTTTTTCTTTTGCTTTGTTTCTCAATAAATCTAAGGAAGTTCGAACCCATGTAGCAACTACAGGGTTTTCAACTAATGTATCTGTAGTAATCACCTGTAATGGTTTAATGGGTTTATTTTCTGATTTAATTTTTTCTAATACTCTCCACATCAATTGCAAACAAGCAGAACTATCTTTTCCACCCGAATAACCAACGACCCATGGATTATCATCTTCTAAATAAAGTTTAGCAGTTAAATCTACTAATTTTTCAATAGTTGGCTTAAAACCAATTTCATTAAAAAAAGATTTTCTTTTACTTTCCACTTTTTTTCACCTGACTTTCTAATGCTTTTTCTTTTATATTTAATTTAACACCCAAAGCTTTTTTAATTATGTTTGAAGCTAAAATAATGCTGTTGTTATTTTTAACTACTCTTCCATTAATAATTACTCGCTGATGCCATTCAGGGTTATTCTTAAGCCAATTTATTTTTTTTAAATTCTTTAACTTAGATTTCCAATTACTTGTAAATTGTGCAATTAGATCTTTACCAGCATGACCTAAAGCTTGTAAGATAATTACGTGTGTGTGAATATAATCTCTTCTTACTTCTGTAGGTGACAAGTTTCCTATTCTAACTCCACGCCATTGATCCATGTTCTCTCCAACAGTTTCCCAAAAAGAACTTACCAAATTAACAGCTTGTTCAATTTTTTTATTTTTTTCTAAATCAATTAATGTTTTTGAAGCTGAATAAATTCCTGAAAATGGAAATAGTTTTGAAGATCGTTCAGCAATAGTAGATCGTTCCATTTCTACTACACCTTTAAATACTTCAGTTTCATAAACAACTCTTCTTATCACTTCAGCAATTGGGTCTCTATGATCATAAAGTTTAGCAATACTTGTTGCTGGTCGAATAGCATGACGATTTAAATCAGAAAACATTTGTTGTGATTTTTTTAGTCCTTTATCTTTAAAGAATACAACAGCAACAGTATCTTTTGCTAAATCTGGATTTTCAGTTAATGCTTTTTCAATTGCTGCACGACGATGCTGACCATCATTAATCATTAATTTTGCATCACCAGCAATTTCTAATTCACCTATTTCACTATCTTTGCCATTTAACTTTAATGGTTTGAAAGTAACATTGCCATCTATTGATGCTGTAAGGGCAGAAAAAATATAGTTCTTAGGATTATCAACAATGTATCTTGCCATTTCAGGGATCCTTGATTTATTGATATGTCTTTGTGCACGAAGTTCTGTTGGAATAGTTGCTTCATTAAATAAAAACAATCTTGGAATAATTGCCATTTCACAAACAACGGTGTAATAATCATCCCCTGATTGTTGTCCTTTGATGGCTGCAAATTTGTGAACATTTAAAGTCATAAAAACCAATAAAATATTAGATTATTTATATATTGTATGTTATTTATTTAACATACAAATATTAAAATTCAACATACTAAAATGAGCATTTATTTAGACTGCAACGCTACTACTCCAATTGAACCTGAGGTTGTAGAGAAGATGAATAATTATTTAACGACAGACTTTGGTAACGAGGGTTCTCATACACACAGCTTTGGTTCTGTTGCAAAGAAAGCAGTTCATGAAGCAACAGATAATGTAGTAAGTTTAGTAAATGCATCAAGAAACGAAATAATTTTCACAAGTGGCGCAACAGAATCGAACAATATCGCAATCCTTGGTTTAAAATATTATGGTATAAAAAATAATAAAAAACATATCATCACTTCAGCCATAGAACATAAAGCAGTACTAGAACCAATTCAGGAATTAGAAAAAGTAGGATTTGAAGTTGATGTTATAAATGTAGATAAATCTGGAAGAGTAAATCAAAAAGATATCAAAGATAAATTAAGAGAAGATACTCTTCTTATCTCAATTATGGGAGTTAACAATGAGACAGGTGTAATACAACCTATTAATGAAATAATTGAAATTATTAAAGATCATGACTGTTATTTTCATGTTGATGCAGCACAAATGTATGGAAAAGATATTGATACACTTTCGAATAAAAGAATTGATCTAATAAGCATTAGTGGCCATAAAGTATTTGGTCCTAAAGGAATTGGGGCATTAGTTACTAGATTAAGAAATTTTAATAAGCCACCTTTACAACCATTATTTTTTGGTGGTGGACAACAAGCAAAGTTAAGACCTGGTACTCTTCCAGTTCATTTAATTGTTGGTTTAGGTGTGGCCGCCAAAATTGCTAAGAAAAATTTAAAAAAAAGACAGGAACAAAATAAAAAAATTTATGATCAAATAATTAAATTAATGAAAAGTTTAAATGGAAATTTAAATGGTGATGAAAAATATTTGTTAGGAAATTGCATCAATTTTTCGATCCCAACTGTTGATGCAGAAGCATTTATGTTAACCACTAAAGATTTAATTTCAATTAGTAATGGTTCTGCTTGTACTTCATCAACTTACGAACCATCCCATGTAATAAAAGCAATGAATAACAACGAAAATATTGTCAAAGGGGCTGTGAGGATTTCATGGTGTCATTTGACTGATAATAAAATTCCTGTTGAAGAAATTAAAGAAAGATTACAAAATATAATTTAAATGAAGTATGAGCTTAAATTTCAAGAAATAATTCAGGAAAAAGGAATAATAAAATTAGTTCATGTAACAAGAAGAGACAATTTAAAATCAATATTAAAACATGGAATTATTCCAAGACAGACTTTAGATAAAAATAAAATTAAATATTATTACAACGATAAAAAAAGATTAGATGATTGGCTAGATGCAGTATGTGTTTCAGTTACGAAACTAAATCCTCATTTAATAAAGAAATTTTCACACGTCTATAATCTTCAAAGAAAAGATTGGTTTCAAATACATATTAAGCCAGTAATTCTAACTAAAATCGAAGCTATTTTTTGTGAAACAAACGCTGCTAGTTCAATTTATAATGATTTTAGAGAAGCATCAAAAATTAAATATTTAAAAACACCTAATGCATTTTTGAGATTGTTTAATAAAAATACTTTCAATTCCAGAGGTGTTTTTCCAAGAAAAAATAAAAAACCAAATGAGACAACGGATAATCAAGCAGAAATATGTATACTTGGAAAAATTAGTCCTGAACACTTTATTAATTATAAAAACATTGAAAGAGCAATAGATGGCAAATAGACCTTTTTTTATTCCATCTCAAAATAAAGAAGAACTAGTCACAACAAATTCAGTTGAATTCACATGGTTCTCTGGTTTTGCAAAAAGTCAAAAACAAAAATCTATTTCATCTTTGCATGAAAATATATCTAAAGAATTTAAGTTGGATAAAATATTAGAAATCTCAACTAAATCTGAAAATAAATTAGGAATTCAATTAAGTGCATTCAATTTAAGAATTAATTATAAAAATAAAGAATATTTTTTAGAAAGCTTGTTTCAAGGCAGCAAAATATTTACTGACCAAGGACCAAACGAGGATATTTATGAAAAATCATCGATTGATGCAAAAACAGATGAAAGAATAAAAAGAAGTGATTTAAAAGAATTTAGTTTTTTTGGTGAAACTTTTTCTTTGGATTTTGATTTTTATTCATGGCTTTATTTCATAGCTTTAAATCAAAACAAAAACTTGAAAGCTGAAATACTTAATTATGAAGCTTTTACTGATATAGAATTTAATCCAGAAAAATCATTAAATTGTCAGGCATATAGTGCAGCTTTATATTCATCAATGGTTCATAATAAAATATTAAATAATAATAAAGAATATAAGCTTGAAGAGCTAAAAAATTTAATACCTTCAAAAAAGTTTAAAAATTATCAACAAAAATTAATATAAATTTCAAACTTTTGCCTATTTTGTGTTATAAGACTTTTCTGTGAAAAAAATTTTGCATTCACTACCTATTATTTCATCTGCCATACATTCAACTTACTCTAAATCATATACAATTATTTATGATCAATTTAATGAGGCCATCAAGATTCCTCAAAGATGGCTAGACGATATCAAGCACGTTGAATTTAATGAATTGCTTGCAAGTTCTATTGGACCACTTGCTTTATTTTTTAATTGGAAAAAAAGACATAAAGAAGAGTTTTCTGAAATAGCATCAGGGGTACTTGCTTCTAGTTTTGTGCATGGGGACCCAGTTGGTTCTATTACTTCAATAGTAGTGCTTGCTTATCGATATGATCAATCTTCTAACAAACAGGAAATGCGAAATCTTAAGTGGGGTATCATTAAAGGTGGTGCTAGTGTTAGTGCTTTTGCTTTAACAGTAAAAGCAATGGGTGTTTCTTTACTAAGCTTTTTAGTAGGATTATGTATTGCAGCTGTTGTTAGAAAAACTGTTTCTACACTTAGATTTTTTGAATATTTAAAGTTTGTAAGATCTCTTAAAGTTAAAATACCAAAATTAAAAAAGAAAATATCTAGAAGAGACTTTATATCTCTAAAACTATTTGAGTTTAAAAAAGCTTAATGAGCAATAAAGAATTTAATAGAAACCCACAAGGTAATAATCAGTGGGTTCTTCGTACTGATGAAGAACTCCAAAAAATAATTGATAGCAAACCACGGAATTGGACTAAGAAAGATTTTAGAGGAGAGACAAAATTAAATCAGGTAAAATATTTAACTAGAAAAGAAACTGATAGACCAGGTCTTAAATTTTATCATTCAGGCAAAAGAATAAATATGAACAACATTTTAAAGCACTCTACTAAAGAGAGTATTCAAGAATTCAAAAAGGGTAAAATAGACATAAGTGTATTAAAAAATAGAGCTTCTACTAAAAAAATAAGAGATGAAATGACACAAAAAGAGAAAGAACAATATGATAAAAAAATCTATGCTAATTTAACTGAGGAACAATTAGAAGCTAAAAGAGACAGACAAAAAAAATGGTATTACGAGCAAAAAGATAATAATTAAAATCTAATTTTGCTGCCAAACAAATAATTTAATTGTTTAATTAATTCCTTAAATTTTCTAGGAAAACTCATATAGCCTGAACAATATTTAGCTTTACCATTTCTATCTCTTAATTTTAATTTCCATCTATACCCGTCTAAGAGTTGTTCTAATTCTGGTTCTTTTACAGGATATTTTTTACTCCAATTCCATACTCCTAATTCATTTATTTTATCCCAAAAAGATAAGATCTTATATTCTTCTAATTTTATAATCTTGTGTGTTCGATTTGAAATTATCTTTCCTTTTAAATTATCTAAAAGTTCTACAGTTTCAGGTGGTTCCATTGAAAAACCACTATAATAGATTGTTTCTTTTTTATTTTTAATAAACATATAATTAATCAATATACGTTGTTTCTACATCACATTCATAGTGAGCTAGAAATTTATCATTTATAAAATCATATTTTGACATAGTTATTATCTGCTCTGTTTCACCAGCATATACTATTCTTTGAAACCCTAATTCATAGTCAGGAAATTTAGCAACAAACATGTCGTCTCCAAATACCAATTCCTCTGATGGAATGACCTTAAATTCATTGTGATCTTTATCAAAATAATGAAATCCGGTTACTTCAAGCTTAAAGTTTAAAGGTTCGTATTGTCTTCCAAGTGCTGATAATAAATTTTTACAGGTAAGATTAAGACCCTCATCTGCATAAGAAATATTGGGAAACAAAAGTATAATTAATAAAAAAATTCTAAGCATTTTAACTCTCCATATCGTTTAATTGTTTACAAAGCTTATGGGCTGCTAAAACAGATGGAACAAGTTTATCTAATTTCCAACTGTTTACAGAAATATCGAAGTATTTATCTGCTTTAAAATCAATGCCATCAATGATTTTGATTTCATATTTTTTTTCTTCTATATAAAAATTATTTAATACATTAATGTATTCTTTTACAGGATATGTGCCGATCGTAAAAAGTACTCTCCAACCAAGTTTTAAGAAAGGAGAAATAAATTCAACTTTTGCTGTTATTTCTTCACCGTTAATTGTTATTGGAATATGTTTTCCCACAAGCTGTTTAATGTCTCCAGGGTCATTGTAAGTAACAAATGTAAAGTTATTCCATACTTTTTGACAATCATCTCTAGAGTCGATGAAGAAGTTTAAATTATCACCATGAATAACTTCTCCTGAAACTCTTGCATAAGCCATAGTTTCTAAACTATCTATAGTCCATTCCTCATCTTCAGCATGAGCTTGGGCTTGATAGGCGAAGACAATAAAAAATAGCAATAAGTGAGATAAAATAATAAGAAGAACTCTCTTCATGATTTGAGCTCCACTTTGTATCCATTTTTCTCAAATATTTTAATGATCTTATCCCAGACTAAGCTGTTATGTTCTCCAGGTTTTATTTCAAATTTAAATGATTGTTTGTAAACGGGGCTACAGTTATCGTATGCAATGTATGTATTCACGTGGCAATACTTACAGACACGGTTTATTTCCATGTATTAGAACTCCTGAGGTTTGTTGATTTTTTTAAAGTTAAAAGTTTATAGTTGGTAATAGACTCAATCCTTTTCTGCTTGCTCGAATTACGCAACAAGGGAGATAATAAAAACAGCGGAATACGATAGAAAAGGATTGAAATCCAATGCATGATCCCACTAAATCAATAGTGTTTGTTTGAATTTTGCTACAAACTTGTTTTATTTATGAGATAAGAAAAAAAATTATTTTGTTTTTTTTCTAAATGTTTCGTTGATTTGATTTAAATAAACTCTAATTTTTTCACCTTCGGCCACTTCTCTGCCATGCTTTAAAGCTTGCTCTACTTTTTGTTTCTCAATTTTTTTTTGATAAGAATAATAAATAGGCATCACTATAGACAAACCAACAATTAACACTGCTAAAGCTATTTCCCAATTTATCATTTAGTTACTCCCTAACTCTATCAAATAAAGCTAGGGAGTTCAATTTATGGTTATTTTTTATTTTTTCTTACCTTGGGCTTTTTTCTATTTTTCTTAAAATTTTTTTTAGGTTTAAAAATTTCATATGTTCCTAAAAGACCCATCGGGTCATATTTATCAGTTGCGAGCCTTGCACTAATTATCTTTCCCATTAGGCCCTCCTTTAATTTTCCAACCATTTTCTTTTAAGACTCTAAAGAGATTTTGAAGTTTTTCGTCTCGAGTGGAGTTTTTGTCTCCTATTTTTTCAAAAAATAAAGGTTTTAATCCTCTATCTTTCTTTGATTGGAAGTAGTCCTTAATAGAACTTATGGTAAACTCTTTTTTATAAATTGGGTCGTCTTTTTTTGCTTTATTGATTTTATATTTCATATGCTCCTTTAGCGTTAATGTTTAATGTCCGAAGCAAGTAGAGTTATTTCTAAATCACAGACAATAAATTATATTATCATAAAATTTTCTTTAATTCTAATACTAATTTTGAAAAATTTTGTTTTAAAACTTTTTTTCCTTTAAGATTTTTATTAAAACATTTGGCAAGACTATCATAATACCAATAGATTTGTTTTGGTTTTGCAGAAAATCTTTTCCATAATTTCTTACTTACTCTTTTGTGGTCATTGATGATACAAGACGCATTATGGGTTTTATCACACATAGAAACAAAAAGTGAAGATTGAGATTTATTTTTAAGGCTTTTAATGTAACTTTTTTTTCTTTCTAACCAAGGTGGTTTTGGTTCTATCTCAGCATCTGTGCAGTCACTAACAATTTTAGCAACTTTACTGCCAAATTTTTTGCTTATAATTTTTAAAGTTTTTAATCCTCCTTGATCTTCAACTGCATCATGTAGTAATCCAGCAATCGCTTCATCAGTATTACCACCATTTTCAATTACATTATTACTTACTGAAATAAGATGAGAAAAATAAGGAATTTCTGTTCCTTTTCTGATTTGTTTAAAATGAAGCTTGTAGGCAAAATCTAAAGCTTTTTTGTATTTTATTTTATCAATCATAAATCAAATTTATTTTCTATAATAAGGTTTATAAAAAGTACACCACTCCTTCGCATATTTCATGCTAGGTGTAATTCCTATATCAGTATCTCTCCAAGGATTGGGTTCGTATAATTCAAATATTCTTATTTCTGGGTGATCAATATTAGTGCCACCAGCAAACCAATATTCTAAAGTAGTAGCAAAATAAATATCCTTACTTTTTATTTGCTCACATTTAGAGGCAAGATCAATAAACCCCCAAACACCTGCGATTTCCTTAAATTTATCTAATCCTTGATCATATTCCCATATAATATGACCTCTAACAAATCGCTCAATAAAAATAAATTTACCATTATCTAATTTATATATTCTCTCGATCTCAGCATTTTTATGAGGAAGTTTAGTTACTTTTAAAATTGCAAAAGAAGAATTTGTTAAAACAAAAAAAGTTAATAGAAAAATAAGAGTTATTCTCACAAAATAATAATAATAAAAAAAATTGTTAGAAATATGATTATTTCTTTACTTTTATCTCTATATCTTTGTCTTTTTAAACAACTCTACTAGGATCAAGTGTGATATCTTTATTTTTTATTGTTTTATGAGAAATAAAAAAATTAAAAATGATTATCTAAAAAAAAGGCAACTACTTAATTCATACGATATTTATCAAGCAGAACATAAAAAATTACCCATAACTATAGAAGAGTATCAAAATCTTAAAGATGAAATTCTAATACTGGAAAGTCGTCACCCAAGTATAAAAGAAATGGGTGATAATTTAGTAATAAGAGCAGAATTAAGTTACCCTGATGGAAGAACTTATAAAGGTGCAATAAAAAGTGCACAAGAACAGATACCGCATGGTCATGGTTATATGTATTTATCTAGATATGATTTAAATATTGAATCAAAAACATTTCGTAAGAAATTAACTGACAATCCTTGGGACTACGTAGGTGAATTTAAAGATGGTGTTTTTGATGGACAAGGTGAGTATGAGTGTGAAGGAAATTATTCATATAAAGGCCAATGGAAAAAAAGCCACTTTCATGGAAAGGGTAAATTGATTCTTGAAAAGGCAAAAGAGGTTTATGAGGGTGAGTTTATTGAAAGCAAAAAAAACGGAGAAGGTACTTTAATAGTATCAGATCAATTTAAAACAGAGGGTGAATGGAAAGATGATGAATTACACGGTAAAGGTAAAATAACATTTTTAAAAGATATTGATGATCAGGAAAAAGGAACAATTATTAAAGGAAATTTTGTAAAAGGTAATTTGCACGGTCAGTCTGAAATAATTTACCCAGATGGGGATATTCTAGATTGTGTAAATGATAATGGAGTACGTATCAAATCAAGGTTTAGAGGAGAAAGAAAATGGAGGTATTACAAAAAATAAAATTTTATTTTTTAACTTTAACTTCTATTTGCCTATTTTTCCTAACTTCTTTTCTCCATAATATAAAGAATAAAAGGATTAAACTTGGCTGTAAAATTACGAAAATAACAATATTAGCAAGTTCATATCCCATCCCAGTAACATTGCCAATTACTTCTAAAATATAGACACACCAATTAAAAAACTGATTAATCATTACATAAATTAATAATATTAATTGATGTCATAATTAAGATTATAATAATATTGATAAGTTAATTTATTCAGCTAAGTTTTGTTATGGAATTAATTTTGTTATTTAAAATATTAGTTTGTATTGGATTGTTAGTTGGTCTTTATGCGGTACTAAGAAATTTAGATATAATCAAAATCATTCTAATTTACTGGAAGGACTTAATTTTTAGAAAGTAATTTCAGTATTTTCTTTACGCCTTTTTTCTTAATTGATTTCTTGGAATAAAATAAACAAGCAGAAGAACTCAAAATGGTATCAATAACTTTTAGATTATTTTGTCTTAAAGTTTCCCCTGTTGAACTCAAATCCACTATTAAGTCAGCCGTACCTAATTTATTTGCACCCTCAGTAGCCCCCAATGAAGTAATTAATTCATATTGAGTAATCCCTTTAGAATTAAACCATCCATGAGCAAGGTTTTTAAATTTAGTTGCACAACGCATTAATCTTTTCTTTTTTTGATAAAACTCATAAGAGATATCTTCTAAGTCTGTAGGATTTACGCAGTCTAGCCACATATTATCTACAGCAACTACTAAATCAGATTTTCCCCAACTATATTCCTTAGAAAGTGCAATATTTGATTGGATACTTTGCTCACTTTCACGCCATAAATCTTTTCCACTAATACCAATATCTCCAATTCCTTTACCTAAAGCTTCAATAATTTCAGTAGCATTCATATAAAGTACACGAATATTTGGATAACCCTTAATAGATCCAATCAATGAACGTTCACTTTCTTGAGTTATTTTCAATTTGCTTTTCTTAAAAACTTGCTCGGCCTCAGCTTTCATTCGGCCTTTAGATAAAGTTAAAATATTAATTATATCTTTATTCATAAAATACTTCTGTTAATTGCTGCACCTACAGCATTTAGGTCTTTCTTGTTCCCGAGATCTTTGATTAAATTATCAAATCTTCCACCTGATAAAAAAACCTCTTTTTTACCATTTGTTTTTACCTCTATATTAAAAGTCATCCCCGTATAATAACTAACAGTTCGGTTTATATTGGTATTAAAAATTACTTTTATATTTTTATTATTATTTTTATTAATTGGAAAATAATCTGAACTGATAAAAATATTTAAATTATTCTTTTTAAAGAAATCATTTAAAACTTTAGGTGCTTTTTCAATTGGACAAGAAATTTTTAAATAATCTTTAATTATTTTAACACTATTCTTATTAGAAAGATTTCTTGGGTCTTGATAATTTTTTAAATCAAACCTCTCCAAAATTTCTTTTAAAGATCTTCCAGAATACATCTTCGATGGATCTTTTTTTCTTAATCGTTCTGCTTTTGCTTTGTCTTGCTCAACAATTTTGGGATTAATATCTTTGTTATCAGATAATTTCTTAAGTAATTGATCAAAATAAACTTCTCTCGAATAGTGTCTTTTAATTTTTTCTCTCCATCTTAGTGGAAGAGAAGTTAATTTGTTAACGAGAACATGAAATATTTCGATATTACTTAAATTCAGTTCACATTTTTTAAACTTTGATTTCTTGAAGATATTGATTGATGTTTTAAGGATTTCATAATCATCTTTTTCTTTAGTATTAGAACCAAATATTTCAAAACCTGTTTGTTTAATAATAGGTGATTTATTATTCTTATTTTGTTTCCGGTAAGCTTCACCACTGTATGACCATTTAGTCTTTTTTTGATCTTTAGTTCCTATAAATTTGATAACACTCGATAAAGTTAAGTCGGGACGTAAGCTCCATTCTACATTTCTTTGATCATAAAAAGAGAATAGATATTGTCTAAAGTTACCTCCAGATCTTTTTAGGATATGTTTAGACTCTATAATATTATCGAGTTCAATATTCTTAAATCCACTTGATTTAAGAATATTAGATAAATTTTCTGACTTCATCGATTAACTTTTCTTTAGGAATTGTTTGATTATTTTGGCCTTTTACACCTTTAAGGTTTTTTATCGTAACTGTGTTCTCTTTAAATTCATTTTCACCACAAATAATTGCAACATTTAAATCACGCTTATTAGCAAGATCAAGTTGCTTACCTAAATTTTTCTTTGTGTCTAAAAATATTTCAGCATTAATATTATTTTCTCTTAGCTGATCTACAATTTCATAATAATTTTTAAGGAATTTTTCATCCATGACACAGACTAAAACAGGTTTTTGATCATTAATTTTAATTTGATCAAGTTGCATTAGAGCAAACAATAATCGATCAACTCCAAAACTTACCCCTGTCCCAGGTTTATCAACTCCTTTAAATCTTGAGATTAGTTTCGCGTAAGCACCTCCGCTACAGATACTGCCAATATCAACTGTTTTACCTTTGTTATTAGTTACTTTAAAATTTAAATTAGTTTCAACGATAAAATCTGAGTAGTACTGGAGACCTCTTACGATTGTAAAGTTAGTTTTGACTTGGCCTAAATTTGAACTATAGCCAATTATTTCAAACACATCCTCTAATTCTTTTATTCCCTCTTGAGATAATGGATTTTTTAAAGTTTCTTTTAATTCTTTTAATTCTTTAACTTTTAAAAAATTTAGAATTTGTGATGCTTGTTCATCTGTTAAATCAGCACCTTTAGTAACCGCACCACTTGCATCTTTTCTCTCTTTTTTAAGAAGGTCTTCAACTCCTTTTAAACCAAATCCAGGCTTATCTAATTTATCTATTGCTCTTATAACTTTTAGCTGTTTATCTTCAGAAATTTTTAAATCATCAATTAAACCTTGTACAATTTTTCTATTACTTACATTAATTGTAAACTGATCTTTTTTTAGACCAATATCTTGAAGAGTATTTGATATTAAGTTGCACAACTCTGCATTAGCCTGTGCAAAGTTTACATTTCCAATAATATCAAAATCTGCTTGAAGAAATTCTCTATATCTACCATTTCCAGGTTTTTCATTTCTAAATACATTTTGAATTGCGTATCTCTTATAAATTGACGGGAGGTCTTGATTATTTTGAGCTACAAATCTGGCAAGTGGGCTCGAAAGATCATATCTTAAACTAATTTTTTTTTCTCTGTCGTCAAAACTGAAAATATCTGACATAGGGTTCTCCTCGTCATCTGCTAAAAACGATCCAATATTTTCACTGATTTCAAAAGATGGAGTTTCTAAAGGTTCTGCTCCAAATTTTATAAAATTTTTTTCAATCACATTTAAAAGCTGTTTTTTTAACACTAGCTTTTTGCCCCAACGATCTTCAAATCCAGATGGTAGGGAAGGATTGAGTTTATTTTCTTTATTCATTTTGGCCTTCACGGCGTTTTGGTACCTTGGATAGGTTACGCTCCTATGACTTCGGATCCACAAACCGACGTGATACTATTTCACCACCAAGGCATACTTTTTTGTTTTATCTTATTTTGTGTGGATTTGAAAATATAATATAAATAAATAGCCTAATGGCTATGGAAACAGTGTCTATGCGTAATTCTTAAAGTTTTTCTGTATGTAATATTTATATTCATGAACGGTCTTTTAGACAAAAATAATTGATATGCAAGAAATAAAAAAGGACGTTTATCTATTACAGATAAAACGTCCTTTAAGAATATTTTTATAAATTTAGTCTATTTTCTTTAAATTAACTGCAGAAGGACCTTTAGGGCCGTCTTCTAAAGTGAACTCAAGTTTATCACCTTCATTTAAAAACCTCATACCAGCAGCCTTCACGGCGCTCGCATGTACAAACGCATCTTTTTCTTTATCGTCTCTTTCAATAAACCCGTAGCCCTTCTTCCCATTGTACCACTTGATCTTTCCTTGTAATGTACTCATTTTTTTCTTAGTCCTTATGTTGTTAATTTTAATTAAGATTAATTTTTTTCAAAAAATTTTTCAAGATAAATTTAGATTAGTTTAACTAGTATAATTTAATGGCCACCAAAACGTTGTGGTGGCTGAGGAAGGATTCGCACCTCCGACACAAGCCTTTTCAGGGCTCTGCTCTACTCCTGAGCTACTCAGCCATTTATTATCCTCTAAAGATAATTCTTCCTTTAGTAAGATCATAAGGTGTCATTTCAACTGTAACCGCATCGCCTTGAAGGACACGTATTCGATTTTTTCTCAACTTTCCTGCAGTGTGTGCTGTTACTGTATGACCATTCTCTAATTTTACTCTAAACATAGCGTTCGGCAGTAAATCAATCACTGTACCTTTAAATTCCAAAAGATCTTGTTTAGACAAATTTATTTTCTCCTTATTCTTTTTATGATTGATTGTGCATGACCATGCAAACCCTCATAATTTGCCAACGTTATAGCTGATGGTCCAAGTTTATCAATCCCCTTTTTTGATAGCGTTATATATGAAATTTTTTTCATAAACTCTGAAACATTCAATCCACTAGAAAACTTACTGGTAGTATTTGTTGGTAAAACATGATTACTTCCAGGTACTCCATAATCAGTCATTGCCATAACTGCATACTTTCCAAGACATACAGACCCTGAATTTTTAATTTTACCTGCAAAATATTTATAATTTTTTACATTTAATTCCAAATGTTCAGGTCCAATTTTATTTATAATTTCAATAATTTTTTTATCTGAATTAGCTTGTATTAAAATTCCATTCATCATTAAGCTTTTTTTTGCAATAGATGATCTTGGTAGTTCTTTTAATTGTTTTAAAACTTCTTTTTTAGTTTCATCCAAAATATTTTTATTTTTTGAGATTAAAATACATTGAGCTAATGGGTCATGCTCTGCTTGACCAAGAAGATCGCTTGCAATCCATTCTGGATTTGAATTTTTATCAGCTACAATTAAAACTTCTGAGGGTCCAGCTGTCATCGCCTCTATACCAATATCCCCGGAAACTTCTTTTTTTGCAGCCGCTACAAATTGATTGCCTGGGCCTATAACTTTATTTACAGGAGAGATTTTCTTTGTTCCATAAGCAACCGCAGCAATTGCTGAAGGACCACCTATTGAATAAATCTCCTTTATTTTACATTTCTTAGCCGCATAGAGTACAGCAGGGTTTTGCTTTCCCTTATATCCAGGATTTATCATTATAATTCTTTTTACTTTTGCAACAATCGCTGGAATAGCATTCATTAATACACTTGATGGATAAGATGCTGTTGAACCTGGTACATATATTGCAACAGATTCTAATGGCAAATATTTGTACTCGATTTTGTTTTTATATTTATCAGTGTAAGAAATGTTTTGGAACTTTTGCAGCGAATGGAATTTATAAATTCTATTGTATGCATCATCAATAGATTTTTTTACTTTTTTATCTAAAGATTTAATTGAATTATTAATCTGTTTAGTAGTTGGAACGATAATATTGTTTTTATTAAATTTCTTTTCATACTTTAATAGAGCTTTATCTCCATTTTTTTTCACATCATTAATAATACTTAATACAGATACAGAATTTGATTTAAGGTTTTTACTTCTTTTCTGAAGAATAATGCCTAAAGCTTTATCAAAATTTTTTATTTTGCTATCTAAAACCTTCATCTCTAATTTGTTTCGCTTTGATCTTCTAATATTGCTTCAATCGTTTCGGCGGTCAAAGCGATATGAGCATTATTACTAAAAAAGAGATTTATTTCATAAACATCGTTATTTTTCAAATAATCTATTCCTACTAATTCTAAAACCAATTCTTGATTTGATTGATCAATATTTTTTGACTTTACCTTATCAACAAAATCAAATCTGCAGATACTATTGACTTTTTTGTCCTCATTTTCATTTTCTACTTTAATACGTTCAATTGATAATAAAAATACTTTATTAGATTCTAGATACTTAATGTCTGAAACTTTTACTTTAGCTCCTGAGCTACAAGCTGAAATCATTTGTAATCCCTCTTTGTCCGTGGCAATAATTTTAGCCAAATATTTGTTCATCTTTTTAATCTTTTTATTTTTACACCAATATTTTTTAATTTATTTTCAATTTTTTCATAACCACGATCTAAATGATAAATCCTATTAATTACAGATTTGCCTTGAGCAACTGAAGCTGCTAAAACAAGTGCTACAGATGCTCTTAAATCACTAGACATTACTTCTGCGCCAATAAATTTCGTATTACCCTCAATATAAGCTTTATTATTTTTAGTCGTAATATTTGCACCTAATCTCTGTAATTCAGCAACATGCATAAATCTGTTTTCAAAAATATTCTCTGTAATTGAACTTTTTCCTTTAGCTTTACACATTAAGACCATTAATTGCGCCTGTAGATCTGTTGGTATTCCAGGAAACTCTTTTGTTTTGATATTTTTAATAGACTTAATTTTTTCTGGTCCATTAATATGAATTTTATTTTTGCTTACTTTTATTTTGGCTCCTGTTTTTTTTAATAAATTAAGTTCTGTATTTATTATTTTTGGATCTAAATTATTAATTTCTAGAGTTCCTTTAGCTAAAGTTGCGGCTACGCAAAAAGTACCAGCTTCAATTCTATCAGCCATCACTGAATAATTTATTGAATTTAAAGAACTTACTCCGTTAATAGTGCAAGTTCTCCCTTTCCAATTAATTTTTGCACCAGCTGAATTAAGAAAATTAGTAAGGTCTTTTATTTCTGGCTCAACAGCGCAATTTCTTAATACTGTTTTTCCTTTTGCCAAGCATGCAGCAATTATAGAATTTTCAGTTGCACCAACAGTAATTTTTGGAAATCTAATTAACCCTCCTTTAAGTTTGCCAAAAGATTTTGCTAATATGTAACCATCCTTAATTTCATAATTCATCCCAAGTTTTTCTAAAGCTGACAAATGATAATTAACTGGTCTTGCACCAATTAAGCAACCACCGGGTAGTGATGTTTTTGACTTATGATATTTTGCAACTAAGGGTCCTAATACTAAAATTGAACCTCTCATTGTTTTAACTAATGAATAACTAGCAAAAGTTTTCATATTTTTATTGTTTGAAATTTTTGCAGTTTTTTTATCTTTAGAAAGTTCAATTTTCGATCCAAGAGATTTAAGTAAATTAAGCATAGTACTGATATCTTTTACTCTTGGAAGGTTATGAAGAGTTACTGGTAAATCGAAAAGTAATGTTGCTGCTAATATTGGCAGTGAAGCATTTTTAGAACCTGATATTGAAACTTTGCCCTTAATTTTGCTAGGACCATCAATCAGAAATTTGTCCATAACTTACTTTTTAATTTTAGCAACCTGAATAGTAGTTTGTCCCTGATATTTACCGTTCTTAGATTTATAAGTTGTCTCTGGTTGAGTTTCTGATTTAAAAAATAAAAATTGGGCTATACCTTCATTAGAATAAATTTTTGCTGGATTAGGTGTAGTGTTGCTTAACTCTATAACTATATTTCCCTCAAATTCGTTTTCTATAGGAGTTACGTTGCAAATTATACCTGTTCTTGCATAAGTACTTTTCCCAACACATATACAAAGTACATCTTTTGGAATTCTGAAATATTCTACTGTTTTAGCCAAAACAAATGAGTTTGGAGGAATAATGCAATGTGGTCCCTTTTTCTCAATAAAATTATCATCAGAAAAATTTTTTGGATCGACTAAGGAATTATTTACATTAGTGAATATTCTATATTCATCAGAGATTCTAACATCATAACCCATACTACTTAATCCATATGATATTTTTCCCTCCGCAACTTGATGATCTAAAAATGGTTCGATCATATTGTGCTCTTTGCACATCTTCTTAATCCACGAGTCAGGCTGAATAGACATTACTTAGATTTTTTTTTATTTTTTTTTTGAAATAGTTTTCTTTTTTTTAAATTTTTTCTTAAAGCTAAGCTCAAACGCTCATTTTTATCTTTTGAACTCATTCTTTGTTGGGATTAGTCAAAAAATCTAACGATATTGGTTTATTAGGATCTAATGGTTTTGATGTGGGTTCTTCTTTTTTGGGGCCTTCTTTAGCTAAACGTTTAGCTTTTTTTTCGGCAAGCTTTCTTTCTCTTTTAGCTTGCTTCTCCATAAGCTTGTTGCCTTTTGTTGATTTATAATCGTAATGAATTCCCATAACATTTTTTTAGTAGATATAGATCATTATAATCAAAAAATTAAGGCAATAATTTGAAAAAAATGCTTTATTATCAATAAATTACTAAATGTATTTTAGCTCCTGTAGTTAAATGGCATAACAAGTCATTGGTAATGACTAGTTCCCTGGTCAGTACAGGGTGGGAGCACCATTATTTTCTATAAAATTTTTTTCTAAAAATAATTGAAATAGAAATTAGTACAAAAAAAGTTAAAAGAGGAATGTAAATATCTGGAGAAAAAATAATGTCTGCAATTTCTGGTACTTCAGAATTTTCATCAATTAATTTTTCAATACCGGACCCAATAGATACAACCAAGAAAACTTGGGGAATTATTCCCAATAATGTTGCAAATAAAAAATTTTTTACTTTTACATTAAACAAAGTTGGTAAGAGACAACTTATTTGCCATGGAACTCCTCCTATAAATCTATAAATAAGTAAATAAATAAATTCAGATTTTTTAAATTTAATTTCAAGATTTTCAAATTTATCAAGAAATTTTTCTTTTATTAAATCTTTTAAAAAATAATTTCCAAATAAGTATAAAAAAGTTGCACCTATGCTCAAAGATAGTACAACAACTATTGTTCCTATCCACTTTCCAAGAATGAATCCACCCAATAAACAAAGTGGAGATCCAAAACCTAAAAAAGGAAATACCCAAATTATTGCAATCATTAAAAATAAAAATGAAACTAAGACCAAATTAGAGTCCCTTAATTCAATAAAATAAGATCTATTGTTTCTCAGGAAGTCATAAGAAGTAATTTCTTGAATACTAAATTTTGAAAAGAAAAAATATAAAAACAAACTAACAATTAATAAGTAAGATAAACCTATAAATAGTTTAATTTTTTTTGTTTTTTCCATGAATATTGTTATTTTATTCCTAAATCTTCTATTTGCTATTTTTATTATTGCTAATATAAAGGGGCAAAATTTATAAAATTTAATCAATTTATTTATGAAAAGAACATACCAACCTTCAAATAAAAAAAGAGCACGAAAACACGGCTTTAGATCAAAAATGAAGACTAAAGGTGGAAAGAAACTTTTAGCTAGAAGAAGAGCCAGAGGAAGAAAATCTTTAACTGTATCAGTGTAAATTGATGAAAAGCAAAATTGTTGCTCTTTCAAAAAACGAAGAATTTAAAAATTTACTTAAACAAAAAAAGTTCTCGAATAAGTATGTAACTATTTTCTTTGGTAAATTAATGAATAAAAATAATAATAAACTCAATATTAGTTTTGTAACAAAAAAGAAATTAGGGAATGCAGTTAAGAGAAATAAGATTAAAAGAAGATTAAGGAATATTTTAAACGAGGCAGTTAAAAAAATATCAATAAATTTTAACTATTCATTCCTTGTTATCGCTAAGTCATCTATGCTAAATAATGAATACAAATTAATAAAAGAAACTCTATTTCAGGATTTTGAAAAAATAAAATAATGAATATTTTTACAAATATATTAATTAAAATTATCAAAGGTTATAAATATTTGATTAGCCCTTTATTTGGACATTCTTGCAGATATTTACCTACTTGCTCAGAATACAGTATTGATGCACTTAAAGAATTTGGTCTGTTAAAAGGATCATTTTTAAGTATTAAAAGAATCTTATCTTGTCACCCAATCAAATTTTTAGGTGGTGGTGAAGGTTTTGATCCTGTTAAAAAAAACACAAAATTAAAATAATATGGATACTAAAAATATAGTAGCAGCAATTTCATTATCAGCAGCAGTTATAGTTTTGTATTCACTATTTTTTGCTCCTCCACCAATTACTAAAGAAAATATGGCTGAAGGAAATAAAGTTGAACAAAACAGCGATACACCTTCACTAGATCAAAAAGAAAATGTTGCTGAAATTTCTAGAGAAGAAGCTTTAAATCAAAGTGAAAGAATTAATTTTGAGAATGAGAGTATAGTTGGTTCTATTTCACTTAAAGGTGGTGTTATTGATGATCTAACTTTTAAGCAATATAATGTCAGTCTAGACTCTCAAGAAAAAGTTACACTTCTTTCACCAAGAAATTCAAAAGATGGTTATTTAATTGAAAGTGGTTTTATTACATCTGATAAAAATGTTGAAATTCCAAATTCAAATTCTATTTGGAAAGTTTCAGAAAATAATAAGTTAACAGATCAATCACCTATAAAAATATCTTGGACAAATGATCAAGGTATAACATTTGAGAAAGAGATCGCCTTAGATGACAAATATTTATTTTCAATTAAGCAAAGTGTAATTAATCCTACAGATAAAAAATATGATTTTTATACTTATGGGCAAATCATTAGAAATGAAATGCCTGATATATCTAACTTTTACATCCTTCATGAAGGATTGGTGGCAACACTTGATGATGAACTTATTGAAGAAGATTACGATGATATACAAGAGAAAAAATTTTCAAGAACAGCTCAAAAAGGATGGTTAGGGATTGGAGATAAATACTGGGTAACTTCGCTAATTCCACCTAGAGAAAAAGAATTTAAAACAACATTTGATTATAAAGATAAGTTCAGAGCAAATTTTGTATCAACAGAGCCATTAGAGCTTAATGAAAATTCATTGATTGAAGAAACCTTACAAATCATTGTTGCTGCAAAAAGAGTTGATGTAATTGATGGATATGCTGAATCTTTAAACATTGATAAATTTGACTTAACAATTGATTGGGGATTTTTATACTTTATTACTAAACCGTTATTTTTTGGAATAGATTATTTCTTTAAATTACTTGGGAATTACGGCTTAGCTATCATAGCAATTACTATTTGTATAAGATTAGCATTTTTCCCACTTGCAAACTTTTCGTTTAGAAGCATGGCAAAAATGAAAGCCTTACAGCCTGAAATGGCAAGACTGAAAGAGCTACACAAGGACGATAAAATGAAATTACAACAAGCAATGATGGCTCTATATAAAAAAGAAAAAGTAAACCCAATGTCTGGTTGTTTGCCAATACTTGTGCAAATTCCAGTTTTCTTTGCTTTATATAAAGTTTTATTTGTAACAATTGAAATGAGACAAATGCCTTTTTATGGCTGGATACAAGATTTATCTGAGAGAGACCCTACCTCTTTGTTTAATCTATTTGGATTATTGCCTTATGATGTGCCATCATTTTTAGTCATTGGAGCATGGCCTGTTGCAATGGGTGTTTCTATGTGGGTTCAACAAAAATTAAATCCTGCACCAACAGATCCGATGCAAGCAAAAATATTTATGTTCTTTCCATTATTCCTAACAATAATTTTAGCACCTTTCCCAGCAGGGTTGGTAATATATTGGACAGTAAATAATATTTTAACTATGGCACAACAAGTTTTCATAATGAAACGAACCACTGTTAAAACAACAACTTAATGTTGGATATTAAAGAAGAAGAATTAAAAACAATTCTACCGTTAGATGGTCCATCAACTGAAGAAGTTAAAAAATACTTAGAAAAATATAACGATGAATATATTGTTATTAAATGTGGTGGTAGCGTTTTAATTGATCAAAATCTTTTTGATATTTTTATTAAAGATATTTCAACACTAAATAAACTAGGATTTACTCCTATTATTGTTCATGGGGGTGGAAAAAGAATAAGCAATAAACTTAATGAGATAGGTTTAGAAAGTAAATTTATAAAAGGATTGAGGGTAACTGATAAAGAAACTATTAAAGTTGTAGAAGAAGTATTAATTGATTTTAATAAAGAAATTATCAATGCTCTAGATCAGCAAAATTGCGAAAGTCAGAGTATTAATTCCAAGGAAAATAATATTTTAACAGTTGTACAAGAAAATGAAGAGCTTGGTTTTGTGGGCTCTCCTACAAATGTAGATCAATCAATAATAGATAAAATTATAGCAGATAAAAAAGTTCCTATTATTGCACCCTTGGGTTTAGATAAAAATGATCAAACTTATAACGTCAATGCAGATACTGCAGCTGGATATATTGCTAAAAAAATTAATGCCAGAAGGTTGATTATATTAAGTGACGTAGAAGGTGTTTTGGATAACAATAAAAATCTAATTCCGGAAATTAATTCAGAATCTATAAAAGAGTTAATAGATAATGAAACAATTACTGGTGGTATGATTCCAAAAATAAATAATTGCTTAGATGTTGCTAGTAACGGAGTAAAAGGAGTTGTTATAATAGATGGAAGAAAAAATCATTCTGTTCTATTTGAACTTTTATCAGATGAGGGATCTGGAACTTTAATTAGAAAATGAAAAATTTAAGTCATATTAAAAATATTCTATTTGATTGTGATGGTGTACTTTATAGTGACCTAGAGGCAGTATTTGGCCAAGTAAGTCGAAAAATGACTGAATATATCTCAAGTAAACTTAATGTAGATTTAAAAAAAGCCAAAGAGCTTCAGACAAATTACTTTCACAAATATAACACAAGCTTAAATGGTCTAATGATACATCATGAAATTGATCCTAAAGAATTTTTAGATTTTGTTCATGATATTGATTTATCTTTTTTAGAAAAAGATACGGCATTAAGATATGAGTTAGAGAATATAAATCTAAGAAAATTTGTCTTCACTAATGGTAGTTACAATCATGTAAAGCACATCACTACAACACTAGGAATTGACGACCAATTTGAAGGAATATTTGATATTGTGGATGCAGAATATCACCCAAAACCAGAAGCTAAAGCTTTCGATTTAATGGTAGAAAAATTCAAAATTGATCCAAAAGAAACTTTGTACATTGAAGATATAGCAAAAAACTTATCGATAGGTAAAGAGCGAGGAACAATTACTGCTTGGTTAATTAATGATGAGGAATGGGGCAAAAAAGAATCTAATAAAGAATATATTGATTATAAAATTGAAAATCTTACTTTATTTTTAAAAGAAATAAGGTTATTAAAAAACCAATAAAACTATGAGTATAGAAAACATTATAAATGAAGCTTGGGAAAACAAAGATCAAGTTAATCAAAATTCAGATCAAAAATTAAAAGATACTATTAATCAAGTAATAGAAGATCTAGATAGTGGTAAATCTAGAGTTGCTGAAAAAATTGATGGTGAATGGGTAACTCATCAACACTTAAAAAAAGCAATTATGCTAAGTTTTAGAATTCATGGAATGGAAACTTTAGATGGGCCCTATTCAGCTTGGAGAGATAAAGCTCATTTGTTAAAAGGAAAAACAGCCGGATGGTCAAACGCTGATTTTGAAAAAGCAGGTTTTAGAATGGTACCAAATACTGCAATGAGAAAAGGATCATATGTTGCTAAAAATGTTGTTCTAATGCCAAGTTATGTAAATATTGGTGCTTACATAGATGAAGGAACAATGATGGATACATTTAGTCGTGCAGGTAGTTGCTGCCAGATTGGAAAAAATTGTCATATTTCAGCAGGAACTGGTATTGGTGGAGTTTTAGAACCAGCGCAAGCGCTTCCGACTATTATTGAAGATAATGTTTTTGTAGGTGCTATGTCAGAAGTTGTGGAAGGGGTAATAGTTGGTGAAGGATCAGTATTAAGTATGGGTATGTATATTGGCCAATCAACTAAAATTGTTAATAGAAAAACTGGTGAAGTAGCTCACGGTAAAATACCTCCATACTCAGTCGTTGTTCCTGGATCATTACCAGACAAAAACAATCCTGCTGCGCCCTCATTGTATTGTGCAGTAATCATCAAACAAGTAGATGAAAAAACAAGATCTAAAACATCAGTAAACGATCTTTTAAGAGATTAAAATGCAAACCATTAATGAATTACAATTAGCCAAAGAGCTAATTCGTTACCCGTCTATAACACCAATAGATGCTGGAGTAATGAAATTCTTAGAAAAACAATTAAGAAAACTTGGTTTCAAAACTAGAATATTAGAGTTTAAAGAAAAAAAAACTAAACCAGTAAAAAATCTTTATGCAAGACTTGGAACCAAAGGTCCAAATTTTTGCTACGCTGGTCACTTAGATGTTGTACCTGCTGGAAACTTAAAAGATTGGACAGTAAATCCTTTCAGACCCTCAATTAAAAAAGGACATTTAATTGGAAGAGGAGCAAATGACATGAAAAGCTCTATTGCAGCTTTTGTTTCTGCTGTCAGCATTTTTGTTAAAAATAACAAAGAATTTAATGGCTCTATAAGCTTACTAATTACAGGTGATGAAGAAGGAATTGCTATTAACGGTACAAAAAAAGTTGTTGAATACTTAAAAAAAAGAAAAGAAAAAATTAATTTTTGTTTAGTTGGAGAGCCAACTAATCCAAATAAATTGGGAGAAATGATTAAAATTGGTCGAAGGGGAAGTATGACCGGCAGACTTTCAATTATAGGTATTCAGGGTCATGTTGCTTATCCTCATAGAGCTAACAATCCATCAACTACTCTTGTTCAAATATTGAAAGAATTGAAGGAAATTAAATTTGATAAAGGAACAAAAGATTTTCAGCCAACAAACCTAGAAGTTACAAAAATAAATATTGATAATACTGCTGATAACGTAATTCCAGGTTTAGCTAATGCAACTTTTAACATTAGGTTTAATAACAAACATTCATCGAATTCAATTAAAACAAAAATAAATAAAATATTGAAGAAAATTTGTAATAAAAATAAGTCAAATTACAAAATTGAATATAGTGTATCTGGTGAAGCTTTTTTAACTAAACCAAATCAAACTACATATATGATACAAGATATAATTAAAAAGATTACTAAAATTAAGCCTGAACTCTCAACAACAGGAGGCACATCTGATGCAAGATTTATTAGAAAAATTGCTCCCTGTTTAGAATTTGGTTTGGTTGGAAAAACAATGCATAAAGTAGATGAGGCAGTTTCTTTAGGTGATTTAAAAAAATTAACTTTAATTTATTCAAATATTTTAAAGAATTATTTTAAGTGAAAACAGCTTTAATTACTTCTGATACATACAAAAATCATAATACAGGAGATGGACATCCTGAAAAAATAGACAGGGTTACAGCTGTTATTGATAACTTTAAAAAATTAGATAACAAAAATTTAATATGGAAAAAGCCTTCAAAATTTGAAAAATCAATATTAATAAAAACTCATTCTTCTGAATATATTGATCATGTCGATCGATCATACCCTCAAAATGGATTTAATTTTTTAGATGGAGATACAGTTGTCTCCCCTGGTAGCAAAGAAGCAACAATGGACGCTGTTGGATCAATTATAACAGCGATTGATGGTGTGGAGGAAAAAGAATTTAAAAATGCTTTTTGCGCAGTAAGACCACCAGGTCATCACGCAGAAAAAGAGAAAGCAATGGGCTTTTGTATTTACAACAATGTTGCAGTTGGGGCTAATTATTTAATTGAAAAATATGGTTATAAAAAAATAGCTATAATTGATTTTGATGTCCATCATGGAAATGGGACACAAGATATTTTTTTCAATAATGAAAAAGTTTTATATATTTCTACACATCAATTTCCATATTATCCAGGTTCAGGTTCAGAAAAAGAAATTGGAAAATTTAATAATATTTTAAATATTCCACTAGAAGCTGGAACAACTGCTAGAGAATATTTAAATGCATATGAACTAGTATTAAAAAAATTAAAAGAATTTAAACCAGAATTTCTATTGTTTTCTGCGGGTTTTGATGCTCATATTGACGATCCTTTGGCACAATTAAAACTTAATGCTGAAGATTATTATACAATAACAAAAAGAACTTTAGAAATTTCAAAATCATTTTGTAGAGGTAATGTAGTATCTATACTAGAAGGTGGATATGACTTAAAAGCACTACAAGATAGTACTCAAAGACATGTTGATGCTTTAATAGAATTTAATTGATAATTCCCAATAAAAAACTAAATAAAACTCAATGAAATTATATAAAATTAAAAAATCTGATATCGATAAAAAAGGTAGAGGACTTTATGCTACTAAAGATATCAAAGAAGGTACAAAGATAATCGATTACGTTGGTAAACTAATTACAAAAAAACAAACTGAAGAGTCTGATAAATATGACAATAGTAAACCAATCTATTTATTTACTATCAACAAAAGATATGACCTTGATGGAGATTTTTCATGGAATACTGCAGGATTAATTAATCATTCTTGTGACAATAATTGTGATTATGATGGTAAGGGTCTAAAAATTTGGGTTAAAGCAATTAGAGATATCAAAAAAGGTGAAGAATTTACCTGTGATTATGGTTTTGGTTATGATGAAAATTACAAGCAATTTCCCTGTAAGTGTAAGTCAAAAAATTGTTGTGGGTACATTGTAAGAGCAGAATCTAGATGGCGAATAAATAAAAAATTTGCCATGAGTAATAAAAAAAAACTAATAAAAAACTCTAGATAAAAATAATCCTGTAGGTGGTGCTGGTGGAGCGCACAGCGACCTTTTTTTAGATTTTAGGGCTTTGTCAAATTTTTTTAAATCCCATTTCTTTTCACCTAAATATTTTAAACAACCAACCATAGATCGTACTTGCTGTTGAAGAAAAGATTGAGATTTAAACTGAATTTCTATTTTATCATTTAAAGATTTTAATTTTACAAAATCCATTGTTTTAATTGGACTCTTAGCATTACAACTTGAAGCCCTAAATGTTGAGAAATCTTTAGTGCCAACTAATTTCATTGCCCCTAATTTCATCAAATCTAAATCTAATTTTTTTCTTACATGCCAAACTTGATTTTTTTCAATTACAGGTGAACTTGTTCTATTTAAAATAAAATATTTATAAACTCTCTTTTTTGCAGAAAATCTTGAGTGAAAGTTATTAGTTCTTTTTCTTATTTTAAGAATTGTAATATTTTCATTTTTTAAAAAGTGATTAATTGAATTAATAAATTTATCTAAGTTCAATAATTTATTTTTTAAATCAAAATGTGCTGACTGCTCGATAGCATGAACACCAGCATCTGTTCTACCTGATCCAACTATGGTAATATTTTCTTTTAATAACTTTCTAATTTTGTCTTGAAGTATTCCTTGAATAGTTTTATTTTTTTTTTGAATTTGCCAACCTTTATAATTTGTGCCTAAATATTCTATCAAAAGCTGATATCTAAACATTTATATTTTTGAGCCTTTTTTTATCTGCGAACCTTGAATAAATTCGCCAATATTTTGAGGTCTTTTCCCTTGCCTCTGAATTTCCTTAATAATTATCGATTGATTATTACCACAAGCAATTTCAAGATTATCACTCAATACTGACCCAGGATTTCCTTGAGCTCTTCCAACTTGAGCTTTTAGAATTTTATATCTTTCTCCATTAAACATAAAAAATGCTCCTGGTGATGGATATAAACCGTTTATCTTACCAATAATTTTTTCAGCATTTTCATCCCAGTTAATTTGACCTTCAGTTTTTTGAATTTTAGATGCATAGGTTGCATTCGAATGATCCTGCTCAATAAAATTTGCTTTACCATCTAAAATATCATTTACGTTATCTAAAATTTTTTCTGCTGCTAAGCTAGAAAGCTTTTCACTAATTTCTAACGCATTCAAATTTTCATTAAGTTGGATTTTATAATTATTACAAACTGGTCCTGTATCTAATTTTTCAGCAATTCTCATTATACTTATTCCAGTCTCCTGATCTAAATTCATAATTGACCTTTGAATTGGTGCAGCACCTCTCCATTTAGGCAGTAAAGATGCATGTATATTTATAAAACCTTTTTTAGTTAGGTTTAGAAATTTTTTAGGTATGATTTGTCCATAAGCAACAACTATTGCTAAATCAGCATCTAAAGAATTTAAAAAATTATACTCCTCTTCATTATTTATAACTGGCGGCGTTCTATATTCTAAATTTAAAGTTTCAGAAATACCTTGTATTGGAGACTTATTAATTTTTTGTCCTCTTTTTGATTTTTGAGGTGGCTGTGTATAAACATAAGAAATATTATATCCATTTTGATATAAAGATTTTAAAATCGGTACAGCAAACATGGGTGTACCCATAAACACTAACTTTTTTGACATTTTTTAAACTTCAGCTGTATTTGATTTTAATTTTGAAAGTTTCTTTATGATCATTGATTTTTTTAGTTTTGAGAGATAATCGATGAATAATATCCCTTCCAAATGATCCATTTCATGCTGTATGCATGTTGCAAGTAATCCATGTGCCTTTAGTAACTGTTTCTTTCCATTGTAATCTAAATACTCTACTTCACATTTGCTTGGTCGATCAATTTCAGCAAATTGATTTGGCACAGATAAACACCCTTCTTCATAAGTTGCCTTAAGTGGATCTTTATTTTTTATTACTGGATTTACAAAGTATCTAGGCTCTTTTTTGTTTTCATCCTTGCTTATATCCATCACTATAATTCTTTTTGGTATACCAATCTGAATTGCTGCAAGACCAATACCATTAGCATAATACATTGTATCGAGCATATCATTCATTAATTTTTGCTCTTCACTTCCAACGGCTTCTACAGGTTTTGATACTTGTCGAAGTAATTTGTTTGGTTCTGTAATAATCGTTCTTATCGCCATAAAATTTGTATGTTATTATAATTTTTATACTTTTAAAGGAAGAACTTTTAGCAATAGCTTATTTCTAATTAAATCAGCATTTATTTGATTTAAGGTATTCGAAATAAAATAAAGTCTTTTTTCATCAATATTTTCTATTTTGTCATTACCTATTATCTCAATTAAAGATAATAAAACTGTTCCAACTTCATTTGCTTCTATCAACTCAGCTAAATTTTCGTCTAATTCAAAAGGTTTTTGTGAATACAAACTTTCATACTCTATTGGTATTTCTACTCCGTCTGATTTCAGACTTTCTATAAAAATTATATCTTTAATGGACAAAGTTTCATTACTAAAAATTATTCTATCAAGAAATTTTTTTAAATCTTCTTGTATTTCAGATTTTGAATAATCTCCTCTAAAATAATTTACCCACTTAGATTGATGTAAAATATTATTGTTGTATTGAATTTTTTTGAATTCTGAATTCTGATTTTTTGAATAGTTATTATAAAAACTTAAATAATCTGAAGGAACATTATTTACTTCAATTTCCTTCAAAAAGTTATTGAGCTCTTTATCAAAAGCTAAACCAATTTTGTTATCCTCAAATAACTGCTTCAGCAACTGTAAAAATTTCAATTTCAATTCTGGTTCACTCGTTAAAAGTGCTCTTTGATAAATTAATGCTCTAGCTTCTAACGGAGACAGCAACTTGTAAGTATCCGTTGCACCTAACAATTGATCAATATTAAATTGAAATTTTTTATAATATTCAAATAAGTCTTTTTCCGAGAAAATTTTATAATTTGCAGCTTTCTCAATAATTAAGATTTTATCTTGATCATTTATGTCAACATTACTTAGATCTGGTAGTAAATTTGAATTTGATAGATATTTCCAAATTAATTTAGGCGTATTTTCATTGGGTTCAAATGAAAATTCTGGATTTGTTCTATGAGCTAAATGAAATTCAAATACTGAACTTTCAGAGACTTCTTTGGATGCTTCTTCAATATAACCAAACAGGTAATTCATTTTATTTTCAAAATATTCATCTTGAAAACCTAACTCTTTTTTAAGATCTAGAATTAATTGGGCTTCTTCGTTTTTTCCATAATTAACTAAACAATATAAATTTAATTTAGATAAATATTCATCTTCAACTGGTTCTTTAATTTTTGTAAAAAATTCACAGGTCTTCTTTATATTTTTATCTGATAAATAGTTATCTAATAAATGTCTGGTTAGTTTGGGATGAGAATTTACAATTTGATTATTAACCAAAAATTCTTCAATGAGTTCTAAATTAGAATTTTTAATTAACCAATCAGATTTGAATTTTAAAAATTCGGTTTCAGTAATATTTTGATTAGGATAATGAGCGTTAGTTAATAATGAGACTTCCATAATTTCTAATGCATCACTAGAAAGATTAATTTTCTCTAAACTGTTAAATAAATTTTTTAACTTTTGACCATCAGAATTCGTCCACATATCAATAGTCAAACCATGTTCTGCAGGATCGTATAATCCTACTATTTTGACTTCTTTTGATATTAAATTTTCATCTAATTCTATTGAGCCAGTATTTTTATCTGACTGCATATCAAAAACACTTATTTGATCATTATTATTTTCACCTTCGGTAATAACTGCTTCCTCAACAGTTTCATTTTCTTTTTTTTCAAGATTCCATATATCAATTGGATTATCTTCTGCGTGAATAGGATTTAAAATAATTAGATTGCTTAAAAAAATAAAAAAGAATTTTTTATTTAACAATTTTAAAATTTTCATTTGGAATAATTTTTTCAATTTCCTTTTTAGGAGCAGGAAAATCAATTGAATTGAGAATTAAAACAACGCCAAGAACAATTACTAGCCCAAAAATAGATTTAACAACTAGTCCGATTATACTTTTTTTACCTGAACTTGTATTTTTGTTGAATTGCATATAACTTTAGTTAATTTCAAATTAAGACATATTTGTGTTTTTTCAATATTTAAACTTATGAAATCAAAAAAAAATCTAGTTTTTCTAGGTATGATGGGATCTGGTAAGAGTTCTATAGGCTCTTTAGTAGCAAAAAAATTTAAATTAAATTTTGTAGATGTAGATAAAGAAATAGAAAAAAATTTAAATACAACAATTCGAAAAATATTTGAAACAAAAGGAGAAGAATATTTTAGAAAAATTGAAGAAAAAATTACACTTAAAAAATTAAAACTTAGTTCTACAGTTGTCTCTCTTGGGGGAGGTGCTTTTGCAAATAAAAATATTAGAAATGAAGTTTTAAAAAATCATTATTCATTTTGGTTAAATTGGAATGAAAAAATTTTAATTGAAAGAATTAAAAATAGCAAAAAAAGACCTTTAACAATTAATGCTACAGATAATGATTTAATTGATTTAATTAAAAAAAGAACTAACATTTATTCTAAAGCCTTATATGAAATCAAGTGTGATAATCTCACTAAAAATGAAATAGTAGGCAAAATTAAAGAAATTTATGAAACCAATTAAATTAAAAATTGAAACAAAAACTCAAAAATATCCAATAATAATTGGATCAAATTTAATTACCAACCTATCAAAAATAATTAAGAATAATTCCTTAACATTCAATCAATGTCTTCTTGTAGTTGATAAAAATGTACCAAAAAAATTTATCACTAAAATAAAAAATTCATTAAAAGAAAAGAAAATACATATATGTTTTTTTAATGCCAGCGAGGCCAATAAAAACTTTAATATTATTAATAAGATCCTAGAAATTTTATTAAATAAAAACTTTTCTAGAGATGACTGTTTAATATCAATAGGTGGGGGTATTACAGGTGATGTAAGTAGTTTTGCATCTAGTATCTTTAAAAGAGGTATGAAATTTATAAATATACCAACAACACTTTTATCCCAAGTTGACTCTTCGATTGGTGGCAAAACTGGCATAAATTCACATTACGGAAAAAACCTAATTGGTAGTTTTTATCAACCAAACTTGGTTATATCAGATGTTGATTTTCTTAAATCGTTGCCAAAAAGAGAGATTATTTGTGGATATGGTGAAATTTTAAAACATTCTCTGATAAGAGATAAAAATTTCTTTAAATTTTTAAATAAGAATGTGAATAAAATTACTAAACTGAGTTCTCCATTTATTGAAAAAGCAATTTATGAAAGCTGTAAAATTAAAAAAAATGTGGTTGAAAAAGACGAGAAAGAGAAAAATTTAAGAAAAGTTTTAAATTTTGGACATACATTTGGCCATGCTTATGAAGCAAGCTTAAATTACAATAAGAAATTAAATCATGGTGAAGCAGTAATCCTAGGTATAAAGACAGCATTAAGTTTTAGTTTAAATTTAAAAATACTTAAAAAAAGTGATTACAACCTAATATTAAATCATATCAATAATTTAAATCTAGCAATATCTGTTAATAAATTTTTTACAAAAAAAGATATAAATAAAATATTATTTTTCATGACAAAGGATAAAAAAAATAAATCCCAAAAGATTAATTTGGTGCTTTTAAAAAAAATTGGGTCTCCGCAAATTAATATTGAATATCCAAAAGAAAGATTGAAAAGATTTTTTAATGATTACTTAAGATAGTTGAATTTGAATTGAGTGAATAGTTTCTTTCAATTCTTTATCTAATACTTTATAAATTTTTTTATTACTTTCAATTCTGTTCATACTTTTTAACTCATCAGAAACTATGTTTAATTTTAAATGATATTTGCCTTCTTGATTACCTTTGTGATTTTTGTGAAGAAAAGATTTATCTTCTATTTCTATACTTTGAATATTTATTTGATCTGATAATTTTTTTTTTATAATTGCAATTAATTCATTTATATCCATATAGTAATTATTATATCATGAAAAATATTTGTGACTGGAATAATTGTAATGAAATTGGTGAATACAGAGCACCAATTGAGAAGGATAATAGCAGGAAATATAGAATGCTTTGTCTAGAACATGTTAAAGAATTTAACAAAAACTGGAATTATTTTTCTGGGATGAGTGATAACCAAGTAATCAATTTTTTAAAGTCAGATATGACTTGGCACAAACCTACTCAAAATTTTAGTTCTTCAGATAATTTTTTTAAAGTCCTATGGAACACAACATTAAAAGATGAATTTGATAAAGATAAATTCAATGGAGACTATAATCATATGCGTCAATTTAAATTCGATCATAAAGATATTAAAGCATTTGGAATATTAGGAATATCTGTGGGTTTAAAATGGCAAAAAATACAAGAAAAATTCAAAGTGCTTGTTAAAAAATTTCACCCTGATATGAATGCCGGAAATAAAAAATATGAGGAAAAATTAAAACTGATCACTTTAGCTTACACACAGCTAAAAAACACTTATAGGGAAAAAATTGACTCCAAATCTTAACATTCAACCTGACATAAAAGTTTCTTTAAAACAATCTTTTGGAATAGATTCTGAAATGGAAGTAGATGCATTTTCAAAAAAAAGTGAATATGTGCCTGAAATAGATAAAAACTATAAATTTGATAGAGATACTACACTTGCAATCATTTCAGGATTTGCGTTCAATAAAAGAGTATTAGTACAAGGATATCATGGTACTGGAAAATCAACACACATAGAGCAAATAGCTGCAAGACTAAACTGGCCTTGTATTCGAGTAAATTTAGACAGTCATGTTAGTCGAATAGATTTAATAGGTAAGGATGCAATTGTCCTAAAAGATGGAAAACAAGTCACACAGTTTAATGAGGGTATTCTACCATGGTCAATTCAAAATCCAGTTGCTTTAGTATTTGATGAGTATGACGCTGGAAGACCTGATGTTATGTTCGTTATTCAAAGAGTTTTAGAGGCTGAAGGAAATTTCACGCTACTAGATAAAAACAAAGTAATAAGTCAAAATAAGTATTTCAGATTGTTTGCTACATCTAATACAGTTGGGCTTGGTGATACTACTGGACTTTATCACGGAACACAGCAAATTAACCAAGGTCAAATGGATAGATGGAATATTGTAGCAACATTAAACTATCTAAGCCTAGATAGAGAAATGGATATAGTTTTATCAAAGAATAAAAATTTAAATAATGCTAAGGGAAAAGAAAAAGTTGCTAATATGATTAAAGTAGCATCCTTAACTAGAAAAGGTTTTATTGCTGGAGATATATCTACTGTAATGAGTCCAAGAACAGTCCTTCATTGGGCTGAAAATTCTGAAATTTTTAAGGATACCGGATATGCATTTAGAGTAACCTTTTTAAATAAGTGCGATGATATTGAGAAAAATACAATCGCGGAATATTATCAAAGATGTTTTGGTGAAGAATTGCCTGAGTCTTTGATCAATATTCAAATTTAAATGAGCAATAAAGAAACAAATTTAAAAGAAAAATTTAGAATTGCTTTATCTTCAACAGCAAAAGTAATCGCAGACGATATTGATATAAACAACAAATCTTCTGAAGATAAAAAAACGAAAGATATTTCATCTTTTGAAATAAATGATCTAACCAGTCCAAGTGATTTTATAAAATTAAGGGCTGAAACAGACTCTACAGCACTTAAAAAAAGGTTTTCTAATGAAAAAATTTACAAAAAAAATTTACCTTCAAACACTTCATCTAGATCTTTATATAATATAGCTGAAAAGATTAGATATGAAGCCCTAGGAGGCAAAATGTTAAAAGGAATTCAAAAAAATTTTTCTGAAAACTATTCGCAAATAATTAATCGCAAAAGAAAAGATCAGCTTAAAACAAAAGAAGATGTTCCTGTTGCTGAAGCATTTGAGCTATATATGCTTAAAAATTTTCATAATATAGACCTAAATCCTTTAACGTCTAGAATGCTTAATTTCTGGGAAAAAGATTTTGAGCAATCAATTAAGAAGCATAAAGAGTTTTTATTAAATAATTTAGAAAATCAAAATACATACAGTTCTAAATTTTCCGAAATACTTGAAGAAATGGATATTTTTCAAAGCGATGAGGAAGACCAAGAAGAAGAAGAAAATCAAGACCAAGGTCAAGACAATCCATCAAATGATGACCAAAATAAAGATAATGAAGATAGCAAAGATGAAAATGATGAACAGCAAACAGAGGCATCTGTTGATGCTGATTATAGTATAGACGAGTTTAATTTGGATGAGCAATTATCTGATGTTGAGTCTGATGAACAAAACTCTGAGCAGGTAATTCAAAAAAAAATTGATAATGTAAATATTGATTATAAAATATTTACTACACAATACGACGAAGTCGTTAAAGCTGAAAATCTAGAAAATGCTGATGAAGCTACTAAACTTAGAAAAAATTTAGATCAACAGTTAATTGGTTTCCAAGATGTAATTACCAAGTTAGCTAATAAACTTCAAAGACAATTACTAGCAAAACAAAATAGAGCTTGGGAATTTGATTTAGAAGAAGGCTTACTTGATAGTTCAAAGTTACCAAGAATAATAATGGATCCATATAACTCTTTGTCATTTAAAAAAGAAAAGGATTTAGATTTTAAAGATACGGTTGTAACTTTACTTATTGATAATTCTGGTTCTATGCGAGGAAGACCAATAACGATTGCTGCTATTTGTGCAGATATCTTGTCAAGAACACTCGAAAGATGTTCGGTTAAAGTAGAGATTTTAGGATTTACCACAAAAAACTGGAAAGGTGGACAGAGTAGAGAATTTTGGACTAAAAATTCAAAACCAAAAACACCTGGGAGACTTAACGACCTAAGACATATAATTTATAAAGGTGCTGATACACATTGGAGACAAGCAAAAAATAATTTAGGCCTGATGTTAAAAGAGGGTTTGTTAAAAGAAAATATTGACGGAGAAGCTATATCTTGGGCTTACAATCGGATTAAAAAAAGAAAAGAAGAAAGAAAAATTTTAATGGTAATTTCTGATGGAGCTCCAGTTGACGACTCAACACTTTCAGTAAATTCAGGAGACTTTTTAGAAAAACATTTAAAGAAAATGGTCAAATTTATTGAGAATAAATCTGATATTGAAATTTTAGCGATTGGCATTGGACATGATGTTTCGAGATATTACGACAGAGCTATAAAAATTACTGATGTAAATGAGTTAGGAGATGTAATGATATCTCAACTTAGCTCTTTGTTCGAAACAAAGAAAAAATTTCATTAAATATTAAATAAATCTGTATTTCTCCATTTAATTATTACTTCTGCACCAGATCTTGTTTTAGAGTTTCTGCAAATCACAGCAGCAAAATTTTTTTCTAACAGTGTTTTTCCTATAAACAAACCTAATCCAAGTCCTGTTTTTGATTTATCTTGAGGATTATTTGATTTTAAATATGGCTCTCCTATTTTTGATAATATATCCTTTGGATAGCCTGGACCATCATCCTCAATACTAATTTCGGTAATTTCACTATCACTCTTTAAATTTATGAAAATATTTTCATCAGAAAATTTATTAGCATTGCCTATAAAATTTCTTAGTCCATAAACAATTTCTATAGATTTAACTATTTTTTTCGAATTAGAGTCTTGATCAAAATTAAAAATAAACTTCTTTGTACTTATCTCTTTAAATGAATTTAAAATTTCATTTAGGTAATCTCTAATTGTAATATCTACATCAATAAACTCATCCTCTTCGTCTGGATTTAATGTTAATTTTTTTAATATTTCATTACATCTTTCAACCTGACTAGATAATAAATTAATATCTTTTTCTACGTCTTTGTTGCCCTCAAATTGTTTTAGTAATTCTTGAGTAATTATTTTTATGGTTGAAAGAGGTGTTCCCAAAGAATGTGCAGCAGCTGCAGCTTGACCACCTAAAGACAATAGCTCATGTTCTTTAGCCATTACTTCTTCCATTTTAGTTAGAGCTTCCTTCCTTAACCTAGACTGAGTTCCAAAAGTCATTGCAAAATAATTCAAAAAAACAAGAGCAACAATCAAAGCGATTGGGATTGAATAATAGTAATAAGGGCTTACATGAAATTGATCACCAAGTGGAGAAGGTAATTCTGTTGAATAAAAAGTTAAAAATATAATTGAGAAAGCTGTTAACAATACAAGCAAAGTATTTGTTCTAAAACTTAAATTAGATGATGAAAATACGCTTGGAATAATTATAAAAATAACAAATGGATTAAGAATTCCTCCTGACAAGTAAAGTAAAATAGCTAATTGCAAAATATCAATAACTAAAAAAATGAAAGCTGATCTGTCTGATAATTGAGTTTTTTTATAAATAAAAATTAAGTAAAAATTACTTATGATGCCTATAAATATAACTAGATTAGAAGTTATAAAATCAAATTTAAAATCTAATACAAAATATACAAAATTAACTGCAATTAACTGTCCAATTATTCCAATCCATCTTAAGGTAATATAAGTAGATTTTTTGAATGAATGATGTTTTGAAGTTTCAAAAAACTTCATTTTTAAATATCAAGATTTTTTACATTGATGGCATTTGAGACTATGAAGTCTTTTCTTAACGCAACATCACTTCCCATTAGTGTATGAATAAGACTTTGATCTTTTTTAAGATCTTTAGAGTACTGAACTTGAAGCAAATTTCTTGTTTCAGGGTCCAAAGTTGTATTCCACAACTCTTCTGGATTCATTTCGCCAAGACCCTTGAACCTTTGTATATTCATTTTTGATTTTTCCAAATCTAAGGTATTTAAATAATCTTTTGAGCCTCTTTTCAATTTCTTTAATTCCTTGTTATTATTTACGATATAATCCTCTAATTCTTTTTCATCTTTAATATAAATTCCTTTTGAACCTTTATTAATTTTAAATAATGGTGGTTGTGCTAAATAAACATGACCATTTTCAATTAATTTATTAAATGGTTTGTTATTAAAAAAAGTTAATAATAATGCTCTTATGTGAGAACCATCAACATCGGCATCGGTCATTATAATTATTTTACCATATCTTAAATCTTTTAAATCTATCTCATGTGATTTGGGATCAAGTCCGAGTGCATTAATTAATGTTACTATCTCATTTGAAGATATCATTTTTGCAAGAGCCTTTGTTCTTGCATCTGAACCACTACCGTTACCGTTACCATTCTTTTTTAAATTTATATCCTCGACATAAGTATTTAAAATTTTACCTCTTAAAGGCAAAACAGCCTGATTTGCTCTATTTCTTCCTTGTTTAGCGGAACCACCTGCTGAATCTCCCTCAACTATAAACAATTCCGTACCCTCTTGTTTTCCTATCTGACAATCGGCTAATTTTCCTGGTAATCCACTTAACTCAAGGGCTCCTTTTCTTCTTACATTTTCTCTAGCTTTTCTTGCAACATCTCTAGCCATAGCTGCCTGAATAACTTTAGCCAAAATTATTTTGGCAATAGATGGATTTTGATCAAACCAAATTGATAGTTTTTCGTTAACCAAAGTCTCAACAATCATTCTTACTTCTGATGAAACTAGCTTATCTTTAGTTTGTGAAGAAAATTTAGGATCAGGGATTTTTGTTGAAAGCACACATGTTAAGCCTTCTTTAATATCATCTCCTGATATAGCTAATTTATTCTTTTTTAATAAGTTATTTTCATTAGCATATTTATTTACAACTCTTGTAAGAGCACTTCTAAAACCTAATAAATGTGTTCCACCATCTTTTTGATAAATATTATTTGTGTATGGAAATATATCTTCTACATAACCAGCGTTCCATTTTAATGAACACTCTATTTCAATGTTATTCTTTTTGCCTTCAATGTAAATTGGTTTTCGAAATAAATCATTACCATTTTTATTTTGTAGTTTTTCTCTTTTCTCATCTAAAAAATCTACAAACTCTAAAACTCCACCATCATATTTAAATTCAGATGTTTTTTCTTTTTTTTGACTAGCATCAGTAAAAATTATTTTAATACCTTTGTTTAAGAAAGCTAACTCTCTCATCCTTTTAATTAAAATATTTGCACTAAATTTAATTGATGAGAATATATCTTTTGAAGGTAAGAATGTTATTTGAGTACCTGTATTTTTAGATTTTCCAACTACCTTTAGAGGTGATTTTGCTTCACCATTTTTAAACTCTATAAAATGTTTTTTTCCATCTCTATTAATTTCTAATTCTAATTTTTCTGACAATGCATTAACAACCGAAACACCAACTCCATGTAATCCACCAGAAACTTTATATGAGTCATGATCAAACTTACCACCAGCATGCAGTTGAGTCATAATTACCTCAGCTGCAGATTTTTTTTCTCCTTTATGCATATCAACAGGGATACCTCTTCCATCATCATTTACAGTGATTGTTCCATTAGCATTAATTTTTACGTTAATATTTTTACAATGACCCGCTAATGCCTCATCAATAGAGTTATCTACAACCTCATAAACCATATGATGTAAACCTGTACCATCATCAGTATCTCCTATATACATCCCTGGTCTTTTTCTAACTGCCTCAAGACCTTTAAGAACTTTAATTGAGTCTGCTTGATATGTATTTTTGTTTGTCATTTTTTAAATTTTGGAAAGATAAAATTATAACATTTTTTTTAAAAATTACTGATTTATCTTAACGATTTAACCATTAAATACTTAAGTTATTGATGAAAACAAAGCAAATTTAATGGCGGAGAGAATGGGATTCGAACCCATGATAGAGTTTCCCCTATACACGCTTTCCAAGCGTGCTGATTAAACCACTCTCACATCTCTCCATTTGGCGTGTATTTATCTTTTTTAAATTTTTCAAAATATATTCTGGCATAAAACTTCTATTATAGAAGAAAAATTTCTCAATACTAAATTTGTTTTTATTCTTTTGGATTTATATTATTGTTTCAGTTATTTATAAATTCATTATCTTTATTTCTATTTTATTTAATTCAGTATGCACAAAACTTTTTAATTTTTTTTTAAATTCAACGTCTACCATCAAATTAAAATGCTAATCTCCACTCTCTATTGATTTAAAATCAAATCAAATGGGAGTGATATACGTTCACTTATCTTTGAATTATCATTACTAACACTATGTTCCAAGTATGAATTAAAAATTATTAAATCATTTTTGTTTGGTTTTAGTAAAATTGTTTTTTCATTGGTTACTTTTTTTATTTTAAATTTACTTTCACCCACTGAATAACTTAATATTTCTAAATTTTCTAATGTATTATATAATTTTAGACCATTGCTATTTTCATTATTTTCCTCAACATTTAAATAAAAAGCTCCAGAAAATTCAGAATGAAAATGACTGTGTCTTTTGATTATACCTGAATTTTTTGTAACAACAAACCAAAGTTTGTCAATTTTTAACTTATTATAATTAATAAATTTTTGTAATTTTAAGTTAATAAATTTTTCTAATTTATTTGATATTTCCTCAAATGCAGGGTTTTGATGTAAATTATGCTCTGATTGATAAACTCCAATATGCCCATCATTTGAAAATTCATTTTTTTTATATAATTTCTCATATTTATAAATTTCATTAATTATATTTTCAGTATTTTCTGGAAACTTAATAATAAAAAC